>JAYVJU010000051.1:0-9057 GCA_043769035.1 Ferruginibacter sp. | reverse complement strand
ATAACTGAATTTGCTTTCAGTAATTTCCTTCCAGTCGCCGTTTTCCCTTCTTATCCATTGATTGCCAAAATTCGCTTTTCTAAAAAGTTGCCCGTTGCTGCCGTCAAAATTCTCTACAAAAGAATATAGTTTTCGCAGTGGTTTTCCATCTTTTGGTGCTTTAAAGCAGGCAATCAATTTCCATTGTTGTTTTTCAGGAATAAAAAAGTAACCGGCGTAGCTGGTGGTATTTGAAGCGCTGTCTGTTGCAGCTGTTACTAAAAATTTATAGGTTTGCCCGGCCTTCCAATTATAAACCCAGTGGCTATGACCTCCCGTTCCTTCGTTGCCAAAACCGTCTGCAAAAACATCTTCTCCCTTTGCCATTAACTGTACTTTATTATCATCACTTACTTTATTTCTGTCCACAGCTTCATTACCTGCATCCCATACTGAAAAAATCACCCGTCTTTCTGCTGGGCTGTTTACCTGTATGCCAAAATATCCTCTTGCAAAACCACAGGCCATATAATAACTATGTAAAACATCTGTATCTTTCGGTACAGTTATTTCGTTATAAAAAGAAACCACTTTCATGCTGTCATCCATCGGGTACATTAAATGAACAGATGCTGCATTTTTCCTGAGCTTAGCATTAAAGTGCATATCCTTTGTTGCAGCACCGCTTAACTCCAGTGACTTTATTGCAGCAATTGTTTTTCCTTTTTTTAACGGTGCAGAAAGTATAAGTGCATAAAAGCCGGCTTCTTTTATTTCAACAGTGCCAACAGTAACCTGCTTAAATTTTTTTTGATTGAGGAACGATGCAGTTAAACATTTTGCCGGCAAAAGAAACAGTTAACTTATTGCCAGCAACATCATTTTTTAGTAATAATGAAAGATTTAGTTTACCTGTACTGCGGATGTTGAAGTAAAATTGAATCTGTTGTTTGGTATCCGTCCAGTTTTGTATTCCGGCTTTCTCTTTAAATAAGTTGCTTTCACCAGCATCATTACTTTCTTCTGCAGGTATTGCATAAGCGGTATATGCAGGAATAGAAACTGCTTTTTGGCCATAAGAGCAATTAAGCACAGCAACAGTAAAGACAATAAAAGCAAGGTAAATACGCCATTTCATAAATAAAAAATTGATGCATAAATGTACATGCATTTAATAAATTTTAATGCTGAAGCTGGTAATTTATAGCTAACTTAGTAATACAGGCAATTAGTAAATCCAATTAACGTATGCTTTCAGCTAAAACAGTAATTACAGGCACCGGCTCTTATATACCGGCTAATATAAAAACCAATAAGGATTTTACAATACATAGTTTTTACGGGGAAGACAATATAAAAATTGCAACAGATCCGCAGGAGATTGCAGATAAATTTGAACAGATAACCGGTATTGAAGAACGGCGTTATATTGATGCAGACATGAACTCATCCGATATGGCTGCCATTGCTGCAAAAATTGCTTTGGAAGATGCAGGTTGCGATGCAGAAACAATTGACCAGGTAATTGTAGCGCATAATTTTGGTAACGTTATCAAGCATACCATTCAAACAGATGTGTTACCTGCATTGGCATCAAGGGTAAAGCATGCTTTACAAATTAAAAATCCCAATTGTGTGGCTTACGATATTTTATTTGGCTGCCCGGGCTGGTTGCAGGGGGTAATACAAGCCGATGCTTATTTTAAAGCGGGCATTGCAAAAAAATGTTTGGTAATCGGTACCGAAACTTTATCCCGTGTTTTAGATATTTACGATCGTGACAGTATGATTTTTTCTGATGGGGCAGGAGCTTGTGTACTGGAAGCAAAAGATGCTGCCGAAACTAAAAGCGGCATTTTAGCCAGCTGTGTTCAGTCGCATTGTATGGATGAAGTGGAGTATTTAAATATGGGAAGATCTAATTTTCCGGATTCTGACCTACGTGTACGTTACATAAAAATGAAGGGCAGAAAAGTATATGAATATGCTATGAAATATGTGCCGCTTGCCATGAAAGATTGTTTGGATAAAGCAGGTGTGGATATAAGTGAACTGAAAAAAGTATTTATTCACCAGGCCAACGAAAAAATGGACGAAGGCATTATTAAAGCTATGTACAAATTATATGGCATTCGTACGGTGCCCGAAGATATTATGCCAATGAGCATTCATAAATTGGGGAATAGTTCTGTTGCTACCATACCCACTTTATACGACCTGGTTCATAAAGGAATTATGCCCGAACATCAGCTGCAAACAGGTGATGTAGTTTTATTTGCATCGGTTGGTGCAGGCATGAATATTAATGCTGTTTGCTACAGGGTGTAACCTCCCGTTTATAAATAAATCTGCCCGTAAGCCTTATTTAGCCTATATTTGCAGCAAATCTCCATAATGAATAATGATCTGATTGTAAAGTTCCTTGAGCCAACGCATCTTTCTAAAACATCAGTTAAGATTGAATTTAAAAAGCGTAACACCATCATTGGTGTATTTGTTGAATCTCCTGACTACCAGGATCTGAAAGCAAAAAATTTCTGGCGTATTGTTACCGAAGCAAGTATTCCTGAATGGCAAAAAACAAAAGACCACAGGCTGTCGAAAATTTTTAGCGGCAGTGAGTTTACACGTTTAACGCAGAGTAAAGAAAAAGCGGTGTAATATTTTGTTGTAAGCTTGAAAAAAAATAATTCTGATGAAAGTCTGGCTTTATGGCCGGACTTTTTTGTGTTGTTAAGGTCAGGTTTGTAACGATGCCAGGCGCTAAAAAATAAAAAGTTCAACTGCTAAGTTGAACTTTTATAAAATTTATTATTGAAAAAAATTTAACTCTCCACCGCTTCCATATAACTTTCCACAGGTTCGCAGGTACAAATTAAATTTCTGTCGCCATAAGTATTATTAACACGGCTTATGCTGGGCCAGAATTTATTTTGCTTTACAAATGCTAAAGGAAAAGCTGCAGTTTCCCTGCTGTAATTATGGTCCCACTCATTGGCACAAATTACAAATTGTGTGTGTGGTGCATGTTTTAAAGGATTGTCTGCCTTATCAGCCTTGCCATCTTCAATGGCTTTTATTTCTTTACGAATGTTTAATAAAGCATCGCAAAAACGGTCCAGCTCTGCTTTGTCTTCACTCTCTGTTGGCTCAATCATTATGGTTCCTGCAACCGGAAAACTTAAAGTAGGTGCATGAAAATTGTAGTCCATCAAACGCTTGGCAACATCTTCTGCTTCTATGCCGGCACTTTGTTTAAACGGACGGAGGTCAACAATAAACTCATGTGCACAGGTGCCATTTTTACCGCTGTATAATATCTTATAATCATTTTCCAAACGGGCTTTCATGTAGTTGGCATTAAGGATGGCGTATTCAGTACTTTTCCTTAATCCTTCTGGCCCTAATAATTTTATGTAGGCGTAGCTTATTAATAAAATACTGGCACTGCCATAGGGCGCAGCACTAACTGCATTAATTGGATGGTTACCCCCGGTTGTATGCGATACATGCGATGGTAAATATGGCGCAAGCTTTTCGTTAACACAAATTGGTCCCATGCCCGGGCCACCACCACCATGAGGGATGGCAAATGTTTTATGTAAATTCAAATGGCAAACATCGGCACCAATATTACCCGGAGATGTTAAACCCACCTGTGCATTCATATTGGCGCCATCCATGTACACCAATCCGCCATTATCATGTATCAGGCTGCAAATTTCTTTTATACTTTCTTCAAATACACCATGAGTACTTGGGTAAGTAACCATCAATCCTGCTAAACTGTCTTTGTATTTTTCTGCATTGGCTCTTAAATCGGCAACGTCAATATTACCGGCATCATCACATTTTGTAACCACTACTTTAAAGCCTGCCATAACTGCACTTGCAGGGTTGGTGCCGTGTGCACTAATAGGTATAAGTATCACATTCCTGTTAGCTTCATTTCTTTCGGCATGATAAGCTCTGATTGTTAATAACCCTGCATACTCACCTTGTGCGCCGCTATTGGGTTGTAAAGAGGTGGCAGTAAAACCGGTAATATCACTCAACCAGTTTTCCAGTTCATTCACAATTTGCTGGTAACCCTTCCACTGGTAAGCAGGAGCAAAAGGATGCATGTTGCTGAATTCGGGCCAGCTAACAGGAATTAATTGCGTGGCAGCATTCAGCTTCATGGTGCAGCTACCCAAACTGATCATCGAGGTATTTAGACTCAGGTCTTTATTCTCTAAATATTTGATGTAACGCAACATTTCTGTTTCGCTGTGGTGGGTATTAAAAAGCGGGTGCGTTAAAAATTCGGAGGTACGTGTTAATGCAGCCGGAATATTTTCCAATAAACTGTCTGCATCAAAATTGGCAACAGCAGTATCATTGTTTTGCGATGTGGCAAAAATATGCAGTATATCAAGAATAGCAGATTGCGTTGTAGTTTCATCTAAAGCAATACCAATATATTCATTACCAAAATAGTGGAAATTTATATCCCTGGCTTCGGCAAGTTTACAAATATGCGATGCATCTTTAACCTGTATTTTTAAGGTGTCGAAATAATATTCATTCACATTGGTAAAACCCATTTCATCCAGTTCCTCACTTAACGTTAAGGCCAGCAGGCTTACTCTTTTTGCAATATTCTTTAATCCATCTGCTCCATGGTAAACCGCATACATGGCCGACATATTTGCCAACAATGCCTGTGCCGTGCAGATATTACTGGTCGCTTTTTCTCTGCGGATGTGTTGCTCACGTGTTTGTAATGCCATACGTAAACAACGGTTGCCTTGTGCATCAATACTTACCCCAATAATACGTCCGGGAATGTTTCTTTTAAATTCATCCTTGGTAGCAAAAAAAGCAGCATGCGGTCCGCCAAAACCCATGGGCACACCCAAACGCTGGGCACTGCCAATGGCTACATCTGCACCTAATTCGCCGGGTGGCGTCAATAAGGCGAGGGCCAGCAAATCTGTAGCCATAACAACTTGTGCATTTACCGCATGCACTTTATCAATAAAATTACTGTAATCTTCTACTGCACCATTGCTGTTGGGGTATTGTACAATTGCGCCAAAAAACGAATCGTCCAAAGCAATGGTTTTATAATCGCCAAATACCAGCTCCACCAGTATAGGCGTAGCTCTTGTAATTAAAACATCTTTTGTTTGTGCAAAAATATTTTCATCAACAAAAAACTTTGGCGCTGTAATATGGTCGTGGTCTTTGTTTTTATGGTTGAACAGCATGGCCATGGCCTCTGCAGCAGCGGTACCTTCATCCAGTAAACTGGCATTGGCAATAGGTAAGCCTGTAAGGTCACTTACCATTGTTTGAAAATTCAGTAAACTTTCCAGGCGTCCCTGTGCAATTTCGGCCTGGTAAGGCGTGTACTGGGTGTACCATCCGGGGTTTTCAAAAACCGTACTTAAAATTACGCTGGGTACAATGGTATTGTAATATCCCTGACCAATATAAGATTTGCAAACTTTGTTGAGGGCTGCGGTTTTTTTCAAATCGGCCAGGTATTCAAATTCACTCACCGGGCCTGCGGTTTGTAATGGTTTTTTAAGGCGGATAGATGAAGGAACGGTTTTATTGATCAGTTCATCTACCGAATTTATGCCAATTACGTTTAGCATAGCCTTGGTTTCCTCATCGGTTGGTCCAATATGCCTTGCTGTAAATTCCTGTTGCTGTTGTTCAAAAAGATTCATGCTTCCGTTTTAATTTTAGTTTGTTTTTGTACCGGGCTTTTGTTTCACTATCTGGCTTCACCGGCGCCTGTGCCGAGAAAGGGTTGTGTGCAGCTTCGGCATCGCACTCTTGTACAGTATATCTTTACTGGGCTCTTAAAGAAGCAGAGAAGATTGCGAAGCTGCCATGAAGCAATAAAAAGTTGCCGCAAAATTAAGATAACATAACAAGAAATTGCGGCTATAAGTTCATTAGTTCAATTGTGTGGAAAACTGTGGGATAACCACCTGGCAAACCCCGTTTTACAAAGGGAACTGAATAAAAGTATTCTAAAAGGTTAATCCTGAAATTTGAAACTGTTTAATCATGTACGGCAAGTACCGGCACTTTACTTTGGTAAATCAATGTTTTGGTATGCTGGGTTTTAAACAGGCGTTCAAAAAAACTATGGTATTTAGGAGCGATAATGATCATGTCTATTTTCTTATCTGCTGCAAACAGGTTAACAGCTTCATGAAAATCGTAGAGGCGCATAAAATAAAATTCAGGTTTAAACTCCGCCAGTAAAGTTTCCATCTTATCCCTTTCTTCTTTAAATGCTGTGGTTAAAGCTACATAATGGCTGCTGTCAACATTTAAAATATGCAGGCAGGGTTTAAAATCTGCAAGAACTCTTTTTACAGCAAGCAGGGTGGGACTCTCTTCCACATATTTCATTTCGGAAGTTATTACAATATTGCTGATGCCTGTAAAACCGGCATGTTCCGGAACGATTAAAACAGGGCAAACATTTTTTTCTGCCATTTTTAAAGTATTGGAACCGGAGAAACGCAGTGCTAATCCGGTTTTACCAACCAGGCCCATTACAATCATGTAGGCAGTTTTTACATGGGCAAATGCACTAAGGCTTTCAATAAAATCATCACCCGATTCCAGCAGTGTTTCAATAGTTGTTGCAGAACCTGAAAATTCTGTTTTAAGGCTTTCCAGGTAATTGCGTTCTGTTTCTACATCTTCTCCCGCTGAATAAAAATGATATAAAATCAAAGTTACATCCTTCCTGTTCTTATACATGTTGTAAGCATAGTGTGCTGCATTAAAAGAAACTTCAGAAAAATCTAACGGAACAATTACGTTTAACATGTTAAAATATTTGGTACAAAATAAGAGAAATTTTTCATAAAAAATAAAGTATACTTTTATTTGTGCAAGGTTGGGTTTTACTTTAATAATAACAGCATTAAACCGATATTTGTTTTATGGAAGAAGATTTATTAGAAAACTGGGAAAAAAAATCGGCCGATCACCAAAAACAATATAAACAGTTATTACACCGGGCTGATAAAAACAAAGTGCTGAAAGCATTGCCTGATTTGCATGAAGAGGCTTTTGAAAAGGTTGATTGCCTGCAATGTGCCAACTGCTGCAAAAACTATTCGCCACGATTTAAAACCCCGGATATAAAACGCATTAGTAAACATTTACGGTTGAAAGAAGGCGATTTTATAAATACCTACCTGCGTGTGGATAATGAAGGTGATTATGTATTACAAACTAAGCCCTGTGCTTTTTTAGGTGCTGATAATTACTGCAGTATTTATGAAGTGCGTCCTTCAGATTGTGAAAGATTTCCCTACACCGACGAAGATGTATTGCAAAAAAGGCAACCGCTTACCTTAAAAAATTCAAGCTTTTGCCCTATTGTTTATTATGTATTGGAAAAATTGATGGTAATAAAATAATGCATAGTCTTACACACAACAATCTAATACTCCATCTCTTTTAATGCAGGTGCTTTAAACCAGGTAATCACTACTACCAGCAGCGTCATACAACCGCCGAAAACTACCGAAGGTACCAGACCAAAAGCCCGTGATGCAAAGCCGCTTTCAAACTGACCCAGCTCGTTACTGCTGTTTATAAACATAGAGTTAACTGCAGAAACCCTGCCCCGCATTTCATCGGGAGTGGTTAATTGTAAAATAGTACCACGAACCATAACGCTTATGCCATCGAACATACCACTGCACAATAATGCAATAAATGAAATAATGTAAATATCAGACAACCCAAAAGCAATAATACATACGCCAAAACCTGCAACAGCAAGCAACATTCTTTTGCCCTGTTTTTTAGTCATAGGAAAAAGGGTAAGCAAAATTATTACGGTAATGGAGCCGATATCGGATGCAGCGGTAAGCCAGCCAAAACCAATAGGGCCAATTTGTAATATTTTCGAACTGAATTCAGGTATCAGTGCAACAGCACCACCAAATAAAACTGCAAAAAGATCTAATGAAATGGCGCCCAGCATAATTTTATTGCCTGCAACAAAACGCAGGCCTTCTTTTACACTTTCCCATGCTGGAATATCTTTTTGCTTAACTAAAACCGGTTTTCTTTTTACAAATGATAAGATGGTGGCGGCGATTAAAATATAAACAAGGATGATGATGAAGGTTTTGTTTACTCCAATACCTGCAATTAGAAAACCTGCACTGGCATGCCCGGTTATTGAGCCAATAAGCCAGGTGGAAGAACTGATATTGGCGGCATATTGTAAAACATCCCTTGGCACCAGTTGGGCAACAATAGCATGTGAAACCGGCCCGGCAAAAGCTCTTATAATACCGGTTAAAAAGATAATAGCATAAAAACAATATTCCAGCCAATGTTTACTGATTGTTTTTTGGGCTGCAGGTAATGTGCAAACAATTAATAGTACAACACAAAACGAATAAGAAAGCATTCCTTTTAGCAGTAATGTTCTTTTTTCTGATTTATCAATTACATGCCCTGCATATAAGGCCAGCGAAAAAACCGGAATAAATTCTGAAAGGCCCACCAGGCCAATGGCAAATGAGCTTTGTGTAAGTTGAAACAATTCGTATGCCACTACGGTGCCAACCATACGTAAAGCCATAATGTAAATAAAGCGGCAGATAATATAAAGGCGAAATTCTTTTTCTTTAAGCGGCGATAGTCCTTCTTTATTAAATAATAAACTCATTACTGCGAAGGTGCAATCTTTTTTTAAGTTGATTGTTACCTGATAAGAAATTTTTAAGGCAGGCTGATATAATGTTGCCCATCATCATATTCTTTATCAAGTGCATCAATAATTGTTTTTAAATGCAGGTCGTTACCCAAAAAATCAGCATTGCTGCAATCCACAAAAAGCGTTTTAATATTATGCTGTTTTATATACTGGGTGTAAGTTTCCTGTAACGAGAAAAGGTAATCATTTGGAATGCTCTGTTCATATTCCCGGTTACGTTTTTTTATATTTTCCTGTAATTTACTTACCGGGCTGTGCAGGTAAATTAAAATATCGGGTTGTACTATTTGTGGGTTGATGATCTCAAAAAGTTTTTGGTA
>JAYVJU010000050.1:0-39103 GCA_043769035.1 Ferruginibacter sp. | reverse complement strand
GGGTTCACACTTTTACAGTTCTTAAATAAATTTATTTACAACAAACCTGTTAGCAGAGTTAAGCATACTTTAGCTAATTAATTCCGCCAACGGGTTAATGTTAATATAGTTTTACACCACTAAAATAACTAAGATTGCCTGTGGTGATGGCTTTTGCACTACTGGTGCCTATTAATATTACACTTACCTCTTCGCCTGTTTTTAATTTAAACAATGCGGTGCTTTCGGTGGTAAGGTTACCATCGTATTTGGCAGGAATATATAATAATTGTGTGTTAGATTGATTATTATTCGTAGAAATTTTTACTACTACCTGTGCAGGTTCTGCGTCGGTATTAGTACCCTTTATGCCTAATTGTAAATTAAACTGATATACACCATCGCTCGGGGCTTTATAGTATGCTCCCTGAAAAGCATTGCCATCATCAAACAGCTCTTTATCAAAAACAATTTTACTTTCTTTGCCAAAACCTGCACCCATTGGCAGTTCTGTAGAATTATATGCTCTAAAACCACAACAACTTGTAGAATTAGCTGGAGTGTTTGCTATTGGTTTTATAACCCTGATTTGTGAAAAACTGTAATAAGTAAAAAATAAAATTGCTGTAAATAAGATTACCTTTTTCATATTTCAAATAATTTAGAAATACAAGGTACATTTAATTATTATGCCATACAAACTACCAACTGCTATTAGGATATGCCCTTTGCATATATTGCAACTCTGTTAAAATAAAACCTAAGTTTTCGGTATGTATGCCTGTTTTGCCACCAGTTTGCATGTATGTATTTTCAGGAATAAGTAAAGTAGCTTCGTTAAAAATAGCCTTTACTTTTTCTGTCCAACTATTTTGTAAGGCAGTAAAATTTATACCCAATTCCTTTTCGTAATCAGCAGGGGTAAACATCTCACCAGTGTAACGCCACAACTCTGTAATAGCATGTTCCATTCTTTTATTACTTTCATCGGTTCCATCTCCCAAACGAATAACCCATTCGCTGCTCCACCGCAAATGATACTTTATTTCTTTTAAAGCCTTAGCTGTAATTGCAGCCAGCTGTTCATCTTTACTGCTTTGCAATTGCTCAAATAATAAATATTGGTATTGACTGAAAAGATACTGGCGCAAAATAGTTTGTGCCCAATCGCCAATGGGCTGTTCTGCCAATAACAGATTTTTAAATTCCCTTTCTTTTCTTAAGTAGGCCAGTTTATCCTCATCCGTATCGCCGCCAATAAGTACAGCTGCATATTGATAAAAATTTCTCGACTGTCCCAATAAGTCTAATGAAATATTGGTGATAGCAATATCCTGTTCAAGTATTGGGCCATGCCCACACCATTCGCTGTTTCGTTGCGAAAGAATTAGTGTGGTATCTGCTAAATGAAGTATGTGGTTGATTAATTTATTCTCCATAATAGTTCCCCTTTAGGGGATAGGGGTTTACATGTGATTTACTTCGTCAGGTAAATTATAAAATGTTGGGTGGCGGTAAATTTTATCTACGGCAGGTTCATACAATTCACCTGCTTCTTCAGGATTTGATGCAGTGATAAATTTACTTTCCACTACCCAAATGCTAACGCCTTCCTGCCTTCTGGTATAAACATCTCTTGCATTTTCAATAGCCATGGCAGCATCAGTTGCATGCAGGCTGCCTACATGTTTATGATCTAATCCTTGTTTGCTGCGGATAAATATTTCCCAAAGCGGCCAACCCCCTCCGCCAACTGGCGGAGAAACTTGGGCATTTTTCAATTCGTTACCTCCTGCTTTTTCTTCCGGAATATCGCCGTAATAAAATTTTCTTATTGCAAAACTCATAAAAATATTTTTAATTTATTTATACTGCTTTTGAAACTAAAGAACTTTCGCTTCGATCAAGTTCCCCTTCAGGGGGCGGAGGGGGCTTTTCTTTTTCTCCGCATACGACATGGCTGCTTCTCTTACCCATTTACCTTCTTCATGTGCTTTACGCCTTGCTTCTAATCTTTGTTTGTTACAAGGGCCGTTTCCTTTTACCACGTTCCAAAATTCATCCCAGTTTATTTCGCCAAAATCATAATGCTTCCTGGCTTCGTTCCATTGCAGTTTGCCGTCAGGTAATTGCATGCCTAAAACTTTTACCTGTTCTGCCGCCATATCAACAAACTGCTGGCGCAACTCATCATTTGTTTTTCGTTTTATTTTCCATTTCATGCTCTGGTCGCTGTTGGTACTTTCCGAATCTTTAGGGCCAAACATCATTAAGCTGGGCCACCACCACCTGTTAATAGCATCCTGGCACATGGCTTTTTGTTCTGCTGTTCCCTGCGATAAAACCAGCAAAGATTCAAAACCCTGCCGCTGATGAAAACTTTCTTCTTTACAAATGCGAACCATGGCTCTTGCATAAGGGCCATAACTTGTTCTGCATAACATTACCTGGTTTAAAATAGCAGCACCATCCACCAGCCAGCCAACAGCACCCATATCTGCCCATGTTAAAGTGGGGTAATTAAAAATAGAAGAATATTTTGCCTTACCACTGTTCAAATCATTTATCATTTCATCTCTTGATGTACCCAGTGTTTCTGCTGCGCTGTATAAATATAAACCATGGCCGGCTTCATCCTGCACTTTTGCCAGTAATATAGCTTTTCGTTTTAAAGAAGGTGCCCTGCTTATCCAGTTACCCTCCGGTAACATACCCACAATTTCGCTGTGTGCATGCTGGCTTATCTGCCGTACATTGGTTTTACGGTAGGCATCCGGCATCCAGTCTTTGGGTTCTATTTTTATTTCAGCCTCAATTTTATCCTGAAATATTTTTTCAAAATCATGTATGGACATAAAGCGGTTTTTATATTGTAAAGATAAAGAAAAGCTAACAACTGTTAGTATAAAGGCATAGTTTATAAATAATCATTTTTATGCTGGTGCTGTCTTTTAATTTGGCTTAGTTTTACAGGTATGAAACAAGGTTTAACTATCCTGCTTTTATTTATCCCGTTTTGGGCGGCAGCACAAACTGTTCCGGCCGATTCTTTGAATACATTATCAGGCGTTGTGGTAAAAGGTTTTGAAAGCAACCGCAAATTGCTTGAAACTCCGGCATCTGTAAATGTTATCGACGAAAAAGCCATGCTGCGTTTTTCTGGTACTTCTCTTGTGGCTGTGGCAAATACTGTTGCAGGGGTAAGAATGGAAGAACGTTCGCCGGGAAGTTACCGGCTTTCTATACGGGGCAGTTTACTGCGTTCTGCTTTCGGCATAAGAAATATAAAGGTATATGTAGATGAGATTCCGTTTACAGATGCAGGCGGAAACACTTATTTGAATTTAATTGACCCTGCTGCACTCGGTACTGTAGAAATTTTAAAAGGGCCTGCCAGCAGTTTATATGGTGCAGGCACCGGCGGCACTGTTATTTTAAACGTACCTGATTTTAAAAACACAGGAACAGATAAAAACACAGCCAATAATTTTAAAGTACAGCTACAAGGCGGCAGTTATGGATCTTTTGCCGAAAATTTCCGGTGGCAACTGAATAAAAAAAACTATAACCAACAATTAACACAACAGCATTTACAAAGTAATGGCTATCGTGACAACAGCCGCATGCGTAAGGATGTTGTACATTTTTCAAATGCCTGGAAGATGAGTAATAAAGACGACCTGAAATTTCACCTGTTACTTGCTGATCTGTATTATCAAACACCCGGAGGATTAACATTATCTCAATGGCAGTTAAACCCAAAACAAGCAAGGCTGGCTACTGCAACATTACCCGGTGCAAAACAGCAAAAGGCTGCAGTGTACAACAAAACAATTTTTACAGGCTTGTCAAACACGTTCAGGTTTTCGCAAAAATGGACTAATATAAGTTCTGCAGTTTTTAATTACACTGATTTTAAAAATCCATTCATTACTAATTTTGAAAAACGTAAGGAAGCAAGCAGGGGCCTGCGTACAAAAATGATTTACACAGCATTTGAAAATGAAAATGCTTTAAAACTTATTGCCGGGGCAGAATGGCAAAGCACATTTGCCCGTATTGATAATTTTGGAAACAGGGGCGGTGTTGCAGATACTGTGCAAAACAAAGATGAAGTAAACGCCTACCAACGATTTTATTTTGCACAGGGAGACTTATCGATAAACAAGAAACTGTTTATTAATGCAGGCGCAAGTATCAATCAATTTACATACCGGTATATAAGAACATCTGATAACCCTGCTACTGCCAAAAAAATAAAAGACTTTGATGCTGTGTTGTCGCCACGCCTGGCACTATCGTATGCGGTGCTTAAAAAACTGTATGCAAGGGTAATTATAAGTAAGGGATTTTCTGCCCCCACAATGGCAGAAGTTCGTCCGTCTGAAGGAAGTTTTTACGAAAGTCTGCAACCGGAATACGGCTGGAATTATGAAACAGGTATAAGGGGTAGTGTGCTGAAAAACCGCCTGCAGTTTGATATTAATGTTTATGTTTTTAACCTGAATAATACAATCGTTCGCCGTACAGCAGCAAATGGAAGCGAATACTTTATTAATGCAGGTGAAACAAAACAAAAAGGGATTGAGGCAATGGCTGCGTATCTTTTACCTGTAAAAAAAGAAAATTTTATTTCTTCTTTTAAGATTAGCTCGGCAGTAACGCTTAATAATTATCACTTTAAAAACTATACAATAAATAGTACAGATTATTCTGGTAATAGATTAACGGGAGTGCCTAATACTATTTTTGTAAATACTGTTGATGCAGCGTTTAAAAATATTTTTTACCTCAATGCTACTTATAATTATACAGGCAAATTACCATTGACCGATGCCAATAGTTTTTACGCAGATGATTATCATTTGCTTCAATGTAAAATTGGTTACAGGGTGTTATTAAAAAGAAAACTTTTAGAAATTTTTGCCGGAGCAGATAATATTTTTAATGAAAACTACAGCTTAGGTAATGATATTAATGCTACCGGTAACCGGTTTTATAATGCAGCGCCGCTAAGGAATTATTTTGCAGGGGTAAGCATAAGTTTATAAAGACTGATTACATTTTCAGTATAAAACGGCTTTAATTAGTTAACAGCTGATACTAAAAAGCAGGCTCAAAAAATAATTATTACACAAAATTGAAAACAAGGTTTTCTTGCAATGGAGATTTGCATTTATGGCGGGGCTTTTATTTTATATCAAAATCAACCACTACTTTTTCTGTTACCGGATGGCTTTGGCAGGTTAGTATAAAACCCTGTTCAATTTCTTCATGCTCCAGCCCCCAGTTTACATCCATTTCTACCTGCCCTTCTATTAGTTTTGCTTTGCAGGTGCAGCATACGCCTCCTTTACAGGCAAAGGGAAGATCGGCGCCCTGTTTTAACGCAGCATCTAAAATGCTGTCGTTATCAAACCCCAAATCAAAATCAAAACTTCTGCCATCTAACTTAACAGTTATTTTACTTTTTGGCCCTGTATTTTCTGTAGTCGCCTGTTTGTTGCCGGTTGTTTTCTGTTGCCCGGGAGTAGTAAATAATTCAAAATGTATTTTCTTTTTATCAATGCCATGTTGTTCTAAAAATTCTTTTACACAAAAGATCATTTCCTCCGGTCCGCAAATAAAAAAATCATTAATGCCTGTATAATTTATCAATTTTGATAAAGCTGCAAGCTTCTCATTGTTTATCCTTCCAGAATTTACTGGCGCATCTGTTTTTTCCCTGCTCAGTACATTAATAAAATTAAAACGTTGCAGGTATTTGTTTTTTAAACCTTCCAGTTCTTCAAAAAAAATAATAGAGGAACGGTTGCGGTTGCCAAATACTAAAGTAAAATTACTGTTGGGTTCTGTTTGCAAAGTGGTTTTAATAATAGAAAGAATTGGAGTGATACCGCTGCCGGCAGCAAAAGCTGCATATTGTTTACAGTTGGCGGGCTGCAATTTGCAGTTAAATTTTCCGGTTGGTGGCAACACTTCCAGCTCGTCACCTTCTTTTAAAATTTCATTTGCATAAGTAGAAAACTTTCCCCCCTCCACTTTTTTTACCGCAACTTTTAAATCATTTTCAAATGGCGCAGCGCAAATGGAATATGAACGACGAACCTCTTCTCCATTAATATTTTTTTTAATGGTGATATTTTGCCCCTGTTCAAATGCAAATTCCTTTTGTAATAATTCGGGAACAGTAAATGAAACAGACACACAATCTGCAGTTTCTTTTTTAATCGCCTTAACTTTTAATGTATGAAAATGAACTGCCATAAAACTATTTTATTATACCTGTTAATAAATGAGCTACCATATCATCTTCCAGGACTTTGGTGCTGATGTTTTTTTTGTGCCGTTGCCAAAACTCCAGTCCACGTACCGCAGATAGTAAGGTAAGTACGGCTACATAGGGGTTTATATTTTTCAATTCTTTCTTTTTAACCCCTTCTTCAATAAGTGCAACCAGTTTTTTTTCGTAACCCCGGCGCTGATTTAAAAAATTACTGAGGAACGGTTCCTGTAAATGCTTCCACTCATGATTGGCTACAAATACTTCATCAAATTCTTCAAGCATCATGTTTATATGAAACCGGATGATCAATTCGATTTTATTAGTGATACCTGTGTTAATGTTTTCTGTTTCATCTAACTGTGTGGTAAACTCATTGGCCACCTTAAAACAAATGGCCTGCAATAATTCACTTTTACTGCCAATATGGTTGTACAGGCTCGGTGCTTCAACACCAACAGCTTCTGCCAGTTCTCTCATAGAAGCTGCATTAAACCCTTTTGTTCTAAAAAGCAATGCCGCTTTTTTAATAATAATATCCTTCTTGCTGGCATTTTTACCCGACTTGATTTTAGCCATAGCACTTTTTTACAAAACTAACGCTTATTAGTTTTTTTCCTTTACTTTTTAAATATTTTCTCACAGTTAAATCATTAAATTTGCCACGGAAAATTTTTTTACTATGCAACTACAAGCTGTTGACACATTTGATAACTTATCTGCAGATGATTTTAAAAAGAATTATTATAACACCATGAAACCGGTGGTTATTAAAAATCTTGCTAAAGAATGGCCTGCATATAAAAAATGGACATGGGATTATTTTATTGATATTGTTGGCGAAAAGGAAGTAGGCGTATATAATAATGTAAAAAGCGACGCTTATACACCTATTAATACAGCCGATGCCTATATGAAGTTTGGGGATTATCTTAAAAAAGTAAAAGAGGGGCCGCTGGACTTACGAATCTTCCTGTTTAATATTTTTCAACATGCGCCAAAAATAGTGGCTGATTTTACATGGCCCGAAGAATTGATGAAGGGGTTTGTAAAAAAATACCCTATGCTTTTTGTTGGGGGGCAGGGCTCAATAACCCACATTCATTTTGACATTGACATGAGCCATATTTTACACACCCAGTTTATCGGTCGTAAAAAAGTATTATTATTTCCTTACGAAGAGCAATACAAGCTATACAGAAAGCCCTGGGAAGTACTAAGCCTTGCTAATTTTGCCAATTACAGCGAAGCCTTCGATTATGAAAACTTTCCTGCTGTAAAACTGGCCAGGGGTTACGAAGTAATATTAGAACATGGTGATACATTATTTATGCCGGCAGGTTACTGGCATCATATGGAGTATCTTGAAGGTGGCTTTGCCATGAGCCTAAGGGCACTTCAAAATACTACCGTAGGTAAATTAACCGGGCTTTGGAAACTTTTTGGTATGAGAAATATTGATACTTTGATGAAAAAAACTATTCCAATATGGTGGTATAACCGCAAAAAAAGGCAATTATTAGCGTTTGCTAACCGTGAATTAAAAGCCTCAGGAAAAATTTAGTAAAATAAATTATGTTAGTACAAAAAAATCATTACTTTTACAACCTGCTAGGTTATTTAATCCACTCCAATCTTATTTAAAGCTTTCAGGACATCTTGTATTGTACAAAGTCCCTTATTATCCAATTACACATTCGTTAATAAAATCAACTGTTTAATAGAGTAATCTAATTATACCTTTTTTTCTTGTGGTTTCAGAGGTAAGCAAGGCCGGAGATTTTTATCTCTGGCCATTTTTTATTTCAGGATTAATTTTTTTAGTCAATAGCACTATTCAGGAAGTTTATAATCGGTTTCATTGCTTTAAAGGTGTTTGCCACATCTTTTACAAATGTTTTGCTTAGTACTTCTGTATCGGTAAAAGATTTTGTTACAACAAAACTCTTCATTTTTAAATACGCTATACCAGGATTTGTTTCATCATAACCTTTTGGCGGCCTTACCAAAGACTCTCCTTTTATACCTTCAATAAATGTTTTTTTAAAAGAGCTGGTACCAATTATCTTTTTCCAGCTATCAAAACTGTAATCAATTTCCTGTCTGATACTGGCAAGTTCCTTTGGCTCGGGCATCCACATGCCACCTGCGGCAAAACTTTTACCGGGTTCAATATGTAAATAATATCCTGCACCGGTTCCCTTTTTTCCGTTTCTGTTAAAATAGCCGGCAATATTGTTTTTATACGGGCTTTTATCTTTACTAAACCGAACATCACGGTTAATGCGAAACACACAATCTTTTGCTTTTAATAATGCAATAGGTGGATCAAATACTGCAATACTTGTAATGAGTTGCTCTGTTAATGCAAGAAAATCTTGTTTAGCTAGTTCATATTGTTTGCGGTTTGCATCAAACCATAATTTGTTATTGTTCTTTTTTAGGGTGGTTAAAAATTTTAAGGTAGATGGTTGCAGCATATAGTATATTTTTTGAAGCCCGCTAAGTTAGTAAAATAAAAAAAGGAATTGGCGTAGCCAATTCCTGAAAACTAATACACAATTACTTGCCATTTATTTTATCCTTCCCCAATTTTCGCCGCTCTTGATACGATATAAAGTCATTTCACTCACTTTGTATTTTGCCGCCAGTTGCTTGTAGGTTATTTTTCGTTTAGGATTTTTAATTATATCCTTAATCGCTTTAACCTGTGTAGCATTCAATTTTAAACCTTCTGTTCTATTGGCCTGCCTTTTTTTATAGGCTATTTTTTCAGGACTGAATTGTTGATGACTGCTTACTTCATCAAGTGTAGCCCACTTCAGGTTTTTGTAATGGTTATCCTTCTTTTTATGATTAATATGAATTACAAATTTGTATTTAGGAGATTTTTTTTTGCAAAAAAGCCTGGCAATCTCCCGGTGAATGTAAATGGTTCCGTTACCCCCGTTAATATGCAGGTTAAGGGTGCGGTATCCCGATGTTAAAGAACCATTTAAAATTTTGCCGTCTTTTTCAATGCTCTCGCTAAAACTGGCAGTGCGGCCTAATGATGATACAGCATATTTTTTACGCAACGTTTTGTGTCCTGCGAACTGGATAGGTTTCCAGATTTCACCAGGAATTTTTTTAATCATTTCGATATGATTTAAAAGTGGGATCCGGGTGTTTTGGCTAACCCGGAAAAATGTTTTTACCGATAAATAAGGTCTGACTATAAATATAAAATATTTTTTATCAAGATGAAAGCATTTTTAAAAATTCTTCCTCGGTTATTACATTAATGGTAGTGATCTTTTTTGCCTTTTCTAATTTGCTTCCGGCATCATCCCCCACTACCAGGTAGTTTAATTTACTGCTAACGCCAGATACAATTTTGCCGCCATTCTCTTCAACCATGGCCTCGGCTTCACTTCGCTTTAGTTTATTTAAAGTGCCGGTAAATAAAAATGTTTGTCCTGCTAAATTGCCATTGTTTGTCAATTCCTTCTTTTCATTTTTCAATTGAACCCCCAATGCCTCAAGCTTTTGTATCAATTTCATGTTTTCTTCATCGCTGAAAAAGGCGTAGATACTTTTTGCCACTTTTACCCCCACATCTTCCAGTTGCTGCAATTGTTCTTCGCTAAAATTTGCAAAATCGTTTAAATGAGCAACAGCAGTAGCAAGGGTTTTTGCAGTGGTTTCTCCCACATATCTTATACCCAATCCATAAATAACCCTGTGTAAGGGTTGTGTTTTACTGGATTCGATAGCCGTCTGTAAGTTTGTAATTGACTTTTCACCAAAGCCATCCAGTTTTCTTATTTCATCAAAAGGCAATTTATATACACCCGGTATATCTTTTAAAAGCCCCATATCATAAAATTTACGCACATTCGCTTCGCCAAAACTGCGGATGTCCATCGCATCCTTGCTTACAAAATGTATTATGCGTTCCACTACCTGTGCTTCGCAATTGATATTGGTGCAACGCCATACAGCTTCTTCATCGGTTTTGTATAACTGGTGCTTACAAACCGGGCAAGTGGTAGGGAAATTAATTTTTTGCTCATCACCTTTTCTCAATTCTGTAAATGATTTTACAATTTGCGGAATCACATCACCGCTTCTTTCTATCAATACTGTATCTCCCAGCATCAATTCTTTTTCTTTAATATACTCTTCGTTATGTATAGAAATACTGCTGACAGTAACACCACCAACCTGCACCGGCTCCAGTTTTGCAACAGGGGTAACAGCCCCGGTTCTGCCTACCTGGAATTCTACGCCAATTAACCTGGTGGTAGCTTGCCTTGCTTTAAATTTAAAAGCTATTGCCCACCTTGGGTGATGGGATGTCATACCCAGCTTATCCTGTAACTGCAGATCATTTACTTTAATAACCATACCATCAATTTCATAAGGCAGGTTATCTCTTTCTATTTCAAATTCATTTATGTGTTGTATTACAGCGTCAATTCCTTTTACAATTTTTAATTCTTTTTTAGGGCTTCGAAATCCGAGGTTCCATAACATTTCAATCATACCACTATGGGTTTGAGGTTGGTGGTTTGCAGTATTCACTAAATAACTTACATGGTAGAGGAATGCTTCCAGATTCCTTTTTCCAACTTCTGCCGTATCTTTTATACGCAAACTTCCGGCTGCTGCATTGCGTGGATTAGCCAATGGCGGAATACCTTCTTCAATTAATTTACTGTTATAAGCTTTAAAACTGTTTTTATTCATCAATACTTCGCCACGTATTTCTATTTGCTGAATACCATATTCGCTGAATAGTGCCGATAAAGGAACAGAGCGTATCTGTTTAATATTAGTTGTTATCTCATCACCTACCGAGCCGTCGCCCCTTGTAGCACCCCGGGTAAACATATCGTTTTCGTAAATGAGGGAGATGCTGGCACCGTCAAATTTTGGCTCTACTGAATATTCCACCACATCCAAACCACTCAACTCACGGCATTTTCTGTCCCAATCCAGCAGGTCTTCAGCATTATAACTGTTTTCCAAACTAAGCATCGGTACAAGGTGTTGCACTTTGGGAAAATCCTTTGTCAGCCCGGTGCCCACTCTTTGGGTAGGCGAATTTACAGTTACAGCATCCGGATTTTCTTTTTCAAATTTTTCCAGTTGTTTGTAAAGAGTGTCATATTCATAATCGCTTATAAGCGGATCGTTTTGTACATAATAGCGGTATTCATGAAATCGGAGTACAGCTCTAAGCTGTTCTACGTTTTCATGAACAATTTCTTTAAAATTAACTGCGTTAATGCCGGATAACAACACTTGTGTTTCCTGTTGCAGCTGTTTTGTTTGTGCCGTATTGTACATGTAAAAATTAGTTCTTCATCAAAGATAAAAATAGTAAAGCCCGTTTTAGTACTTTTGAAAAAACATTTTTATGTCACCGAAAGGACTTATCACTTATTCCTTATTACTAATTACTTTCTCTTCCTGCAAATTCCGTCAAAAAATTCCTTTACTGGTTCATCATGCAAAAATTTATACCGTTGATGAAAATTTTTCTATTGCTGAAGCTATGGCCATAAGGGATGGGAAAATAATTGCTGTTGGTACCAACGACGAAATATTAAAAGAGTACGAAGGCGAAGAAGAACTGAATGCAGGCGGCAAAACTATTTACCCCGGATTTATAGATGCCCACAGCCATTTTACAGGCTACGCAACAGATTTATGGAAATGCGATTTGGTTGGTACCACTTCATTTGATGATGTACTGCATCATCTTTCAGATTTTTTTAAATCGAGTGATGCCAAGTGGATTTATGGTAGGGGGTGGGATCAAAACGACTGGGATGTAAAAGAGTTTCCCAGTAATGAAAAATTAAACCAGTTATATCCAGACAAACCTGTTTTTTTAAAACGTATTGATGGCCATGCTGCATTAGCCAATCAAAAGGCATTGGACCTGGCAGGGGTTACAGTTAATACCAAAATAGCAGGCGGTAGCCTTGAAATTAAAAATGGAAAACTAACTGGTATTTTAATTGACAATGCCATGGATATAGTTGAAAACGTTATCCCACCCGTAAGCGATGATGCAGCAAAAGTTTATTTTAAACAGGCACAAAATACCTGCTTTGCCCTTGGGCTTACAGGTGTGCATGATTGCGGCGTAAGTGAGCATACCATTGATTTGGTTGATGCAGAACAAAAGGCAGGTAATTTAAAAATGAAAATTTATGCCATGCTTACCGATAGTGCCCAATACTATGATAAATGGATTGCAAAAGGAATTTATAAAACACCTTATTTAACAGTTGGCGGATTTAAACTGTATGGCGATGGTGCATTGGGCAGTCGTGGGGCATGTTTATTACAGGATTATACCGATAAACCCGGGTGGAAAGGATTTTTATTAAGTGACCCAAAACATTTTAAGGATGTAGCAGCAAAATTAGCTGATACAAAATTTCAAATGTGTACACATGCCATTGGCGATAGCGGCAACAGGGAAATTTTAAAGATTTATGCTGCTGTATTAAAAGGAAAAAATGATAAGCGCTGGCGGATTGAACATGCACAGGTGGTAAATGAAAACGATTTTGATTATTTTGATCAATACTCCATTATTCCATCGGTACAACCCACACATGCCACAAGTGATATGTACTGGGCTGAACAACGCTTAGACAGCCAGCGTATAAAAGGAGCTTATGCCTACAAAAAACTATTACAGCAAAATGGCTGGATACCCTTGGGCACCGATTTTCCGGTAGAAGATATTTCGCCTTTTAAAACTTTTTTTGCAGCAGTTGCCAGGCAGGATGCCAAGGGATTTCCGGAAGGAGGTTTTCAAATTAAAAATGCTTTAACCCGGGAAGAAACATTACGGGGAATGACCATCTGGGCCGCAAAAGCAGCCTTTGAAGAAAAAGAAAAAGGCAGTTTAGAAAAGGGTAAGGCTGCTGATTTTATAATGCTGGATGCAGATATGCTAAATTGTCCTTTGCCCGATGTGTTGAAAATCAAAGTAGTAGCAACTTACATAAACGGGCAACAGGTATATAGTATAAAACGGAATTAAACAATCTTTTGCAATTTGAATATAATGTGTTTATTTTACACATTAAATCGATTGCTGTATGAAGAAATTTTTATTAGTCATTCTGTGTGTTTGCACAGGGGTTATAACAAATGCCCAACGTTTACTAAGCTGGACGCCTGAATTTCCTCTCGATAATTCTAATCTTATTTTTACTGTTGATTGTACCAAAGGCAATCAGGGTTTATTGAATTATGGTGGCGGCAGTTCCAATGATGTATATGTACATGTTGGTGTTATTACCAATTTAAGTACAGGACCAAGCGATTGGAAATATGTAAAATTTACCTGGGGTACTACCGACCCTTTAGCAAAAGCTACCGCTTTAGGAGCTAATAAATATCAATATACAATCAATAATATCCGCAGTTTTTTTGGTGTACCTGCCGGAGAAACAATACAGAAGATAACAGCAATTTTCAGAAACGGCGCAGGAACACAAAAGCAAGTAAACTCTGATGTTAGCGACATGTATATCCCTGTTTATGGAAGCACCGAATTTGCTGTACGACTTAATTTACCCCCTTTTGAACCACGTTATATACCATGGCCCGAACCATTAAGTATAGCTGTTGGCGGTAATCTTAATATTGCCGGTGTGGCTTCTGCCAGTTCATCGCTAACTTTAAAATTAGATGGTACAACAATTACTACTGCTACAGCAAACTCAATTGCAGCAAATCCATCTATCACCACATCATGTGAGCATAAAATTATGCTGGAAGGAAATGACGGTAATGGCATTAAAAAAGATTCTTTTAGTTTTTATATCAATCCAACTATTAACGTTGCGGCTTTGCCGGCCGGTGTACAAGAGGGTATTAATTATGCACCAAATAATACATCAGTTACATTGGTATTGTATGCTCCCAATAAAAACAATGTATCGGTTATAGGAGATTTTGCCGGGTGGGCAACAGTTTGTGCCAATCAAATGAACCGCACACCTGATGGTAATTATTACTGGATTACTATTAACGGATTAACCCCCGGAACAGAATATGGCTATCAATATGTTGTAGATAACACTATAAAAATTGCAGATCCTTATGCACAAAAAATATTAGATCCGAATAACGACCAGTATATTAATGCTGTTACCTATCCAAATCTTAAACCTTATCCCACAGGATTGACTACAGGGCTGGTAAGTATATTGCAAACAGCCGAACCACAGTATAACTGGCAGGTAAATAATTTTGTAAAGCCGGATAAGAAAAACCTGGTGATATACGAATTGTTGATACGGGATTTTACGGCGCAACATAGTTATCAGTCATTGATCGATTCGTTTCAGTATTTTAAAAATATTGGTGTAAATGCAATACAATTAATGCCGGTTAATGAATTTAGTGGCAATGAAAGCTGGGGGTATAATCCTAATTTTTATTTTGCACCAGATAAATATTATGGTACTAAAACCAAGTTGAAAGAATTTATAGATAAGTGCCATCTCAACGGCATAGCGGTTATATTAGATGTTGTATATAATCAATGCGATAATGATGCGCCGCAGGCTAAATTGTATTGGGATGCGGCAAACAACCGTCCGGCGGCAAATAATCCCTGGCTAAATGTTACGGCGCCACACCCATATAGTGTGTTCAACGATTTTAATCATACCTCCACAGCTACACAATACCTGGTAAAACGTTCCTTAAATTTTTGGGCACAGGAATATAAAGTTGATGGTTTCAGATTTGATTTGGCGAAAGGGTTTACTCAAACAGTTACTAATACAACTACAGTTGAGAATTATGACGCATCGAGGGTAGCTAACCTAAAAAGATATTATGATACAGTAATACAAAATATCCCATCGCAATATATGATCCTGGAATTTTTAGGCACCACACCGGCACAGGAAGAGCAGGAGTATGCAGCTTATGGATGGATGCTTTGGGGTAACAGCAATGTTACTTACAATCAATGTACGATGGGGTATGCTACCAATTCGGATATAACTGCAATGGTTTACAACAGCCCGTTACGAAACTTTAATAACCCTGCTGTTATCGGTTATAGCCAAAGTCATGATGAGGAACGTACGATGTTCAAAAATTTACTTTATGGAAATTCTTCAGGGAACTATAATATTAAAAACCTTCCTACCGCATTACGGCAGGAAGAAGCTGCTGCAAGTGTAATATTCACCATCCCCGGCCCAAAAATGATCTGGCAATTTCAGGAAAGAGGATATGATTCTTCAATAAATTCAAATGGAGGAAGAACAGCAAATAAACCACCTTTATGGCATTATATGGATGATGCAAATCGCAAACATTTGTATGATACATATAGCAGCATTATTCAATTCAGGTTAAGTAATCCTGCAGTTTTTAATAACACCAGTTTTACTTACGACCTTAGCAGTGGTTTGTTAAAAGTTTTTCAAATTGCAGATCCGAATACAGCTGGTAAAAAAGTAACTGTAGTTGCCAATTTTGATGTAACGGCTCAAACCAAATCGGTTACATTTCAGGCAACAGGTGATTGGACAAATTATATAAGTAATGGGATTGGAACAGGTGTTAATGGTGCAACGGCATCAAACTTTAATTTAACAACGGCAGCACAATCTATTACATTGCAGCCAGGCGAATATCATATTTATGCAAGTGTTCCTGCCTGTACCACTGCCACCCCTACAGCTACAACACCAGTTAATTATTGTCAAAATGCTATTGCCGTTCCGTTAACAGCAACCGGTACAAATTTATTATGGTACACAACTGCAACTGGCGGAACCGGAAGTGCAACAGCGCCAACACCATCTACAACCGTAGTTGGCAGTACAACGTATTATGTTAGTCAAACCATTGGATGCGAAAGCCCGAGATTTGCAATTGTAGTAAATATTACCGCCACTACTCCAGCACCAACAGTAACAACGCCGGTTAATTATTGTCAAAATGCTGTTGCTGTTCCATTAACCGCAACGGGCACCAATTTATTATGGTACACAACCGCAACCGGCGGAGCCGGCAGTACAACTGCACCAACACCGACTACAACAGTAGTAGGAAATGTCACTTACTATGTTAGTCAAACACAAAGCTGTGGCGAAAGTCCAAGAGTTGCAATAGTTATAAATGTAAATGCAATTCCCGGTGCACCAGCAGTAACAAGCCTGGTAACTTATTGTCAAAATGCTACTGCTGTTGCATTAACGGCAACCGGCACCAATCTTTTATGGTATACTGTTGCAACAGGTGGAACCGGAAGTACAACAGCACCAACGCCATCAACGGCAAACTCAGGATCAATAAATTATTATGTTAGCCAGGCTTCCAATAATTGCGAAAGCCCGAGAGCGATCATAACTGTAACAATTAATGCCACGCCTGCCGCACCTATTGTTAACAGTACAGTTGGTTATTGCCAAAATACTGTTGCCATTCCATTAACCGCAACGGGCACAAATTTATTGTGGTATACCGCCGCAACAGGCGGAACCGGCAATGTAACCGCACCAACACCTTCTACGGCAGCAGCAGGTTCAACAAGTTATTATGTTAGTCAAACAACAACAGGTTGCGAAAGCCCAAGGGCGCTTATAACTGTTAATGTTACAGCAATTCCTGCAGCACCTGTGGTAACCAGCCCGGTTATGTATTGCCAAAATGCTACCGCAATTGCATTAACCGCAACAGGTACAAATTTATTATGGTACACAACTGCAACTGGTGGAACCGGAAATGCAATAGCACCAATACCTGCAACAGCAAGCGCAGGCACCACAACTTATTATGTTAGCCAATCTAATACCTGCGGTACCAGTACCAGGGCTTCAGTAAATGTAATAGTGAACCCGGTGCCGGCTGCACCAACTGGTTTAACTGTAACAAATATTACAATAACAACTGCCGAGTTAAACTGGACTGCTATTAATGGAGTTTATTATACAGTTGAGTATAAGCTGCCTGCAGCTTCGGTATGGAGTAATGTTGTAACCGGTATTACAACAGGTACTGTAAATATTTCTAACTTAACAATTTCTACTACATATGATTGGAGAGTTAGTGCAAACTGCGCCACAACTTCAATAAATAATTATACAACAGCACAGTTTAACACTTCTTCGCATAACAATAGCATTGCCAATTTAAAAAACGGTTACGGTATCAAAATTTCACCTAACCCATTAATTGATAAAGCCATTATTGATTATATTGTGGCCGGTAGCGGCGCTGTAACTATTGATATAACAAATGTTTTAGGGCAAAGGGTACAAACATTATATAATGGCAATCAAAACCAGGGGCAATACCAGCTTATCATTAACAGCCAGTTTAAAACACTAAGTGCAGGCGTATATTTTATAAGGCTGCAACAAAACGGAAAAGGTAATTATACCCGTTTTTTAAAACTATAATTATAACTAACAGTAAGTAATATATTACCAATGGCAACTGAAACAGAACAGGCGAAGACCGTTAAAACATTACATACCATACAATCAGAAGTACAAAGCAGTAACCGTATTGCTCTATCTGTTGACTGTGTGATTTTTGGTTTTGATGAAGATAAACTAAAGGTAATGTTGATAAGAAGTGATTTGAAAAAATACCTGGGTAAATGGTCCCTGTTAGGGGATTTAGTGAGGCCTGATGAAGATTTAGATGCAGCTGCATACCGTATTTTAAAACAGCGTACCGGATTAAGCGATGTTTACCTGGAGCAGGTACATACTTTTGGTTCGGTTGGACGGCATCCGGCAGGAAGGGTTGTTACAGTTACTTATTGTTCTTTAATAAATGTGCAACACCATAAACTAAAAATACTGGAGAATGAACTGCATTGGCATGATGTAAAAAATGTGACCGACCTGGCTTTTGACCATCAGCAAATTTTTGATACCTGCTATAAGCGCTTACAAAAAAGGATACAGGAGCATCCCCTTGGTTTCAATCTGTTACCTAAAAAGTTCTCGTTACGTGACTTGCAGAATTTATACGAAGCCATTCTTGACATTAAAATGGACCGCCGGAACTTTAGAAAGAAATTTTTTACCATGGATTTTTTAATTGACCTCGACGAAATGGAGCAGGATGTGCCCCACCGCCCCGGAAAACTGTATAAGTTCAATTACGAGAAGTACGAAAAAAAGAAAAAGAAGTGGGTAGGTATTGATTTTTAGCCCAATTTTTTAAGGGTAACGCAGCGAACAATCTTTCCTAACTGTCTAAAAAATTACAGTTTTCTTATATCGTTTGCGAAAACGTTTGCAATACGGTGCAAATTTTCAAAAAAAAAGCCATAAAATTCTTTAACAAAAGTTTGGCGGGTAAGAAAAATGCCTTACTTTGCGTAAGTTTTACACATTTGCTTTGTGTATAAGATACACATTCTAATAAATCGATTGTAAATTTTTTTAAAACGAAATGCTTCTATTATGAGAAAGATTCCCAAATTTTTGTTGGTGTCATTTTCGTTACTGCTGTTTTCTATATCAGCATTGGCGCAAAATGTAATTACCGGTAAAGTAACCGATTCTAAAGACGGGTCACCCGCTGCTGGTGTAACTGTTACAGTAAAAGGTACAACAACTGCTACACAAACTGCTACAGACGGTAGTTTTAAAATTAATGCTCCGGCTAATGCAGTACTAGTATTTACATCAGTAAGTTTTGTTACCCAGCAGGTTTCAATAGCGGGTAAAACTTCGGTTGATGTAAGCATGGTACAAGGCAACCAGCAGCTGAACGAAGTAGTGGTGGTAGCTTACGGTACTAAAAGAAGGGGTGACCTTACCGGCTCGGTAACTTCAGTATCTGCTAAAGATTTTCAAAAAGGTAATATTGCTTCATCAGAACAATTACTGGTGGGTAAAGTTGCAGGTTTGGAAGTTACAACTGGCGGAGGTTCTGCAGGCGGCGGAAGTAAAATTCGTATCCGTAGCGGCGCATCTTTAAATGCCAGTAACGATCCTTTAGTTGTAATTGATGGAGTGCCTGTTGAAAGCAACGGTATTGCAGGATCCGGCAACTATTTAAACACAATCAATCCAAACGATATTGAAGCAATAAGTATACTTAAAGATGCCTCTGCAACTGCATTGTATGGTTCAAGAGCATCTAACGGTGTAATAATTATTACCACTAAAAAAGGCGGCAGCGGTAAAGCAAAATTTAACTTTAGCTCTCAGTTGTCTGTAGCTAATGTTAGCAAACAGGTTGATGTACTTTCTGCAGACCAAATCAGAAGCTTAATAAATGCCGATGCAGCTGCAACAGGCATTAACACTTACAAAAATTTATTGGGTACAGCTAACACCAACTGGCAAGACCAGATTTACAGAACAGCAATTGCAACAGATAACAATATTAGTGCCAGTGGAAGCATAAAAGGATTGCCTTTTACTTTACCCTACCGGGCTTCTTTAGGTTATTTAAACCAGGATGGGGTGTTAAAAACAAACAACTTTAAACGCATAAGCACTTCTTTAAATTTAAACCCTAAATTTCTGGATGATCATTTAGCGCTTAACATTGCTTTTAAATACAGCCGCACCAATAACGTATTTGCCAATGAAGGGGCAATTGGGGCCGCCGTTTCTTTCGACCCAACACAACCGGTTAATAACACTACGGGTAAAAATGGCGGCTATTGGGAATGGTTGCAAAGTGGGACCACTGTTGATTTAGCAACCAGAAATCCTTTGGGCTTACTGGAGCAGCGTGACAATACATCAAAAGTAAACCGTGTTATAGGTAATGTGCAGTTAGATTATAAAATGCACTTTTTACCCGATTTGCACCTGTTGTTAAATTTAGGTATTGACAATGCATCCGGCGAGGGTAACGATAATATTGACTCAGCATCTGCAACCAATTATAAAACAGGCGGCAGAAAAACTTTTTATCAGCAACAAAAAAGAAACACACTGGCAGATGTACAGTTGTTTTATGCCAAAGAAATAAAAAGCATCAACAGTAAAATAGATGTGCTGGTTGGGCACGGCTACCAGGATTTTTATACCAATGTAAAAAACTTTGCTGCGTTTAGCTATCGTGCAATTGCAGACCCTAATAATCCTGCAAAAAAAGATACCATAGCAGGAACTGTACCTACGTTTTTAACTGATAAACCCCAATACAGAATGGAGTCTTATTTGGGAAGGGTAAACTTTACTTTAGCCAACAAATATTTAATAACCGCTTCTTTGCGCAGAGATGCCAGCTCTAAATTCAGTAAAGAAAACCGGGTAGGTTATTTTCCTGCAGTTGCGCTGGCCTGGAAGCTGAAAGACGAATTATTTAAAAACAGTAACCTGGTAAGCGATTTAAAATTAAGAGGCAGTTGGGGTGTTACCGGGCAGCAGGATGGAATACCTTACTATTCTTATCTGCCTTATTACTCTCAAAGTAATGCTTCTGCCCAATATCAATTTGGCAATACTTACTATAGTTTTTTACGTCCTTCATCGTATGACGTTAATAGAAAATGGGAAACCACAACTACGGCCAACCTTGGTTTAGATTTTGGTTTTGTTAATAACAGGGTTTCCGGTTCAATTGATATTTATCATAAAAAAACTAAAGATTTATTAAGTGTAGTACCAGTAGCGCCAGGTTCAAATTTTGATATTGAATTATTTACCAATGTAGGTAATATGGAGAATAAAGGAGTTGAGTTTGCTATAAACACAATACCTGTTGCAACAAAAAACCTTACCTGGAATTTTGGTTTTAATATTACCTACAATCAATCTGAAATTACAAACCTGTTAAAACAACAGGATGCTAATTTTCAAGGCATAGATGTTAGCGGTATTGGAGGAGGTTTAACAAACACGATAGGTAAATTTAAAGTGGGTTATTCACCTTACACATTTTTTGTGTATAAGCAGATGTATGATAAGGCAACAGGCAGGCCAATTGAAAACCTGTTTGAAGATTTAAACAGGGATGGGCAAATAACCAGTGCCGACAGGTATTTATATAAAAAACCTGCTGCCGATATTTTGTTTGGATTAAACACACAGGTGAGTTATAAAAAATGGAATGTTGGTTTAGCGGCACATGGTGCAATAGGCAACTATCTGTACAATCAGTTAAACTCTAACAATGGGGTATTAAGGGCTTTAAAAAATCCTATCAATTTTATACAAAACGGAATGCCTGATTATTATAATACAGGATTTAGCGGTACCACCACCAATGAATATCTATCTGACTATTATATTGAAAACGCATCCTTCTTAAGGTTAGATAATATAAATATTGGTTACAATTTTGGTAAAGTGCTTAAAAATAAGGCATCGCTTCGCTTAAATGGCAGTGTGCAAAATGTATTTACCATTACAAACTATTCAGGCTTAGACCCCGAAAATGCCAACAGCAGCGGTACAGATTATACTATTTACCCACGCCCACGTATTTTTTCATTAGGTGCAAGCCTCGATTTTTAATTTTATAAACTACGATTGATATGAAAAGTAAAATCTTTAATAAAATAATGCTGGCAGCGGTTATTGCAATTGCAATATCATCCTGTGCCAAAAAATTAGATTTATTTCCGGTAAATGATTTAACACCGGAAAAAGTTTATGCTTCTGCCGCAGGTTATAAAAGTGTGCTGGCAAAAATTTACGGCACCTTAGCCATTACAGGTAACTCCGGCCCTGCCGGCAACCCTGATATTACAGGGGGATTGGATGAAGGTTCGCAGGTAGCATTTATACGTATGTTGTTTAACTGCGAAGAATTACCAACAGACGAAGCGGTGGTAGCCTGGAACGACCAGACCATTAAGGATTTTCATAACCTTAAGTGGACAGCCGACGATCCTTTTTTAAAAGGTATTTATGCAAGATGTATTTATAATATTACGCTCATTAATGAATACATCCGTGAGTCTGCCGATGCAAAACTTGCAGAGCGTAATATTGGTGGAGCCGATGCAGCAGAAATTAAAAAAACAAAGGCCGAAGCAAGGTTTTTACGTGCCTTTAACTATTGGGTAATGCTTGACCTGTTTGGTAAATCAACCTTTATTACAGAGGCAGATTTAATTGGTACAAATTTACCCGGAGAAAAAAGCCGCTCCGATTTATTTACTTACATTGAAACAGAATTAAAAGCCATTGAAACAGAATTGGCAACAGCAAAAAGTGCAGAGTATGGCCGTGTTGACCAGGGTGCTGCATGGGCTTTATTGGCAAGGTTGTATTTGAATGCAGGTGTTTATACCGGTACTACAAGATATACCGATGCTATTACCTATGCCAAAAAAGTAATTGGTGGCGGCTACAGTTTATACAGCGATTACCGCAAAGTATTTATGGCTGATAACGATAAGGCAAAAGACGAATTTATGTTTGCCATTAACTGCGATGGTTTACGCACACAAGCCTATGGCAACACAACATTTTTTGTACACTGTGCCGCAGGTGATGATGCTGCTGATTATGGAGTAGGTGGCGGTTGGTATGGTTATCGCACCACAAAGGGTCTTGCCGATTTGTTTACAGATTTAAGTGGCACAACAGATAAACGTGCCATGTTTACCACCAGTAAATTTGGTACAAGCCCGGCACAAATTACAATAAACGATATTGCTGATTTTAACCAGGGGCTGCATGTAAATAAGTATAGAAATATACGTGCCGATGGTGGTGCAGTATCAGATTCCAGAAAAGAATTTTCTGATGTTGATTTTCCTGTTTTCCGCCTTAGCGAAATGTATTTGATTTATGCAGAAGCAGTTTTGCGTGGCGGTACCGGTGGAGATGCTGCAACAGCATTAACCTATATTAATTTAATAAGGGCAAGGGCTGGAGCTACGCTGCTTAATGCTTCCGATCTTACACCTGTAGCAACCGGCCTGCAGAATATTTTAAATGAAAGAGGAAGAGAATTATACTGGGAAGGCCACCGCCGTACAGATCTGGTACGTTATGGTTTGTTAACCACCGGCACCTATTTGTGGCCATGGAAAGGTGGAGTATCATCTGGTACAGCTGTTGACAGTAAATACAATATTTACCCTGTACCAACAACCAACAGAACAACAAACCCTAACTTAACACAAAATGCCGGGTATTAATTTTTAACTGCAAAAATTATTTATAATGAAAAATATAGTAAAACAAATCTTCTTCTTAACCTTACTGGCGGCAACTATTGCTTCCTGTAAAAAAGATGAACAAAAAAGTTATTTTGAAGGGGGTACAGCACCAGTACTTACAGCCTCAGCTACAGCTGCTATGGTTTTAGACAGTACCAAGAAAAATAACGTAGCAATTAAATTTTCCTGGACAAACCCCAACTATCAATTTAACACCGGTAACAGCTCACAGGATGTGATGTATGTTTTACAAATTGATACTACAGGAGCTAATTTTAAAAACCCCAACATTCAGGAAGTATCAATACCTAAGGAATTAGCGGTAACTTATACTATAAAAGAGTTAAACACTTTTTTATCTAAGCTGGATGTACTTGAAAATATACCACACAATATTGAATTCAGGATAAAATCTACAATTGGAGGTACTGCCGTTCCTTTATATTCAAACGTTATTAAAATTATTATTACCCCTTACCTTGATGTTGCAGTGCCCCTGCCACCACCCACGGCTCCTGCTTTAATAGGCGATTTATATATTACCGGTGATGGTGTACCCAGCAGCTGGACTAATAACCCGCCTGTGGCACAAAAATGTGTAAGGGTAAGTAAGGTGGAGTATTATATTATTATGAGTTTTACACCAGGTAAATACTACAAATTTTTATCTACATTAAACCAATGGCAGCCACAATATGGCGGTAAAAGTGATACCGGTGGCGATATAGGATTTAATATGGGAGGAGGATCTGATCCCGATGCTATACCAACCCCTGTTGTTGCCGGAAGTTATAAGGTAACATTGAATTTTAAAACAGGAAAATATACTGTTGTAAAACAATAACGAAAATATTAAACCAATAAAAATGAAACATATTTCAAAAATACTTTTAGCTGCATTTGCTGTTGTAAGTTTTTTTACTGCATGTAATAAAATAGACAACTTAAAAAAAGAAGAAGCATTGCCGGTATATCAATTAGGCATATCGCCTGTTTTAACCAGCGATAAAGTTACTGTAGCTCCAACTTTAACCGATACTAACGGGGTGGCGGTTACTTTCAGCTGGACAAATCCTAAATACGCCAACGACTCTGCAACAACTAAATACATTTTAGAAGTAGATAGTACCGGTAAAAACTTTGCCAATAAACAAAGTAAAATAATCATCGGGGCATTAAATGTACAGTTGATAAGCAGGGAGCTAAACACCTTTTTATTAAACCTGGGGTTTAAATTAAATGTTGCACAAACTGTGGATGTAAGATTGATATCTTCTTATAACAATAATAATGAAAGATATACTTCAAATGTTTTAAAAGTAACTGTTACACCTTTTCCCGATCCTGCAATATTAAAAACAGTCAATACATCAGTTACCTGTGCTTTGGCAACAGCTGCATCACCTTCCAATACTTTCGACTGGGGGCCGGCTTTTAAAGGATATCCCGGCGTTGTAACTTATACATTGCAATATGATTCTGCCAATAAAAACTTTGCCAACGTAAAAGAAATTGCAGTTGGCCCGGCTATTCTTACAAAAGGATTAACACAGGGCGAAATGAACGCTACGGCTTTAAGCTCTAATGTTCCGGGTGGTAATGTTGGTAAAATTGAATACCGTATTAAAGCGGTAACAGCATTGGGTGCTATTGCTTATTCAAATGCGGTAAGTGTAACCATTCAAAGTTATTTCCCAATTGTAAGATTGTACTTACCCGGCAGTTACCAGGCGGCTACAGGTAATGGTAACGATTGGGATCCGCCTACAGCGCCGGAGTTGATAAGAGACCTTCGTTCGTCTGTATTCAACGATATGTATTACATCTACATTTATTTACCCGCAGGTGCACAGTTTAAAGTTTCGGAAGGCCGCTCATGGACTACAGCTTATGGAACTGCGGCAGCGCCGGGCACCATTACCAGCAATAATGGCGGTAATTTTTCTGTTGCCACTTCGGGCTATTACAGAGTTACAGTTAACCGTACTACTTTAAGATATGATATAAGAGAAGGCAGAATGGGTTTTGTAGGTGGTTCAACAGGTGCAGGATGGAATCCACCAAATGTGTTCCCTACTTACGCAATGGGTACTGCTGGTACAAACTTATTTGTGGGCATCAATACCTTTCCCACTACCGGTGGCTGGAAACTGATTGATAATAACGCATGGAATAACGGCAGCAATGCAGTTGATGAAACAAGAAGCTATGGCACACCTAACGGCGATGGCGGCACAATGGAAGTAAACGGCGCCAACTTTGCAGACATTACAACAGCCCCGGTTAGAAGCAGGGTAATATGGGATGGCCGTGATGTAAATAATATTAAATATTTTATGAGCCCGGCTGCCGAAATGAGAGTGGTTGGCGATGGTATTAACCAGGCTGGTGTAAACGATTGGGATCCACCATCATCACCACAAATGGTTTATGGTGGTAATGGAGTATGGACAATTACCATTACACTTAAAGCCAATAAAGACATTAAGTTTTTAGCTGGTAATGCCTGGGGCGCTTTTGATTATGAAGATAATGGTGCCGGTGCAGGTATAGATAGAAAAATAAGATGGGAAGGGGGAAATAATTTTAAAACCCCGGCTGCTGCAGGTACTTACACCATTACATTAAATGAGAATTTGCAGACAATGAAAATAAATTAATCGGATTGTGGATACAGTTAAAAAAGGGCTGACATTTTTTTGTCAGCCCTTTTTTTAATACGCAGGTTGAAGAATTATATATTCACCACGCCGTTTTTAATGGCATACATCACCAGGCCCACCCTTGTTTTTACATGCAGCTTTTCAAACAGTGCATCACGGTAGCCATCAATGGTACGTGGGCTTACAAACATTTTATCGGCAATTTCTTTATAGGTCATTTCGGTACAGGCATATTTTAAAAAATCAGTTTCCCTGTCGTTCAGTTGTATCAGGCTTTTAAGGCCGTTATCATCGTCATCTAATTTATTAATTGCATGAATGAGTTTGCCACTCACCAGGTCGCTGTAATAAAAGCCTTTGGTCATCACTGCTTCAATGGCAGCTTTTAACTCAGCAGGCTCGCTGTCTTTTAAAATATAACCTTTGGCACCACACTTCAACATGCGGATGATGGAGTTCTCATTATCATACATGCTTAATGCCAGCACTTTTACTTCCGGATGATTTTGTTTAAGCCATTGAGTAGTTTGAAAGCCATCCATTTCTGGCATATTGATGTCCATTAGAACGATGTCGGGGAGGTTCTGTCCATCAAGTTTTTCAATGAATTCTTTACCATCGTCTGCTTCAAACAGCACAGTGTTACCCAGGCTTTCCACAAGGGAAGCCAATCCCATACGAAGCAGGGAGTGATCATCTACGAGAACAATGGAAGGCATGCTTGGTTTCTGTCTTTGTGCTTGAAGAATGAAAATACGTAAAGAAATGGAAAAAGGGTGAAAACACGGTTGGATAGTTTTAGTGCGAATTTTATTTTTAAAACTTAAGGAAAGGTTTGGTATTGTGGGCGGGATGATTTAAAATTACTGTGGCAAATATTTTTAACCTGATAAAACTTGAATTATGGCAGACAAAAACAACATTTATTTTGCTGGGGGTAAATTGATTCTTATGGATGCTTCAAACGGCGGTGATGAAGGCTTTAAGCTGGAAAAAGAAGATGACGAAAGCTGGACGCTATCGATAAAAGCCAAGATAAATAAAGAAGCAGCTGAGAATGTAATTATGAAGTTTAGCGATTTAGGTGTGGTATCAGGAAAAGAGCCTGCTTCAAATATGCCTAATGTAGCCGGATTGGATGATGATGGAAAAGCTATGCTCATTCCAATTTCAGCTAATTCTACCATCGTACCCACATTTTTTCAGAATACCGACGGTATACTCAATGTTAAGTTGGTAATTCCGATGGGAAAAACTCAAAATGGTAAAACTCAAAACGTTGAGGTTTAATTTTGACATAAGCCAATACTAACCGATACTTAGAGGCATTAATTTATGAAGTTTATTTAAGATTTTTTTGTAATGCAAAGAAATAAATTGGGGGTTTTCTAATTTAGAAAAGTTATCAAGAGTTTCATCAAAAACCGGGTCGAATATACTTAAGCCCGGTTTTTCTATTGGAAAAAAGAAAGAAACATTTTTAATTTTTCTCAAATTAATACTGTTGTTCTCATAATAAGATAAGTTCTTTATTTTGTAAAAATTGCCCCCTTCAAAATTAAATTGAGTTTGCATATTGTTATCCAAGGTATCAGACAGTTTATTTATAGCGATAAGTAAATTGTTTACACCAGGTTTATTTTCAAATTTTTCTTTTAAACTATTCAAAAACGAACCCACATCAAAAAGTTGAACTGGTGGTGAGCAATGGTTTGAATAGCTAAATAAGTATCTCAACAAACCACTTAAAGTAGCAATTGTATTTCCATTCGTGATACTATAAGTATTTATCTCTTTAAACAAATTTTCAAAATCTTCTTGTATTGCCCCCAGCCATTCTTTATTAATTTGTGTGGCAGATAATTTCCAGGTGCCTTCTATATCTTCCCTGTGCAATGTATAGCTGTTGCCAGCCCTTACAGACTTCATGAATAATTCTGAAATTTCTTTGCCTGTTATTACAGAGTTTAAACTTATTTCATCCAAAATACTTCCATAATTAAAACCAGGGATACTTATACCCGATAGTGGCGCAACAAGCCAGTCAACTGTATCCTTAAACTCAAATTGTGTAAGTAAACTTTGCATCAGGCAATTATACATTACCAGAACATCAATTTTTGTACCGCCCCACACTTCTTTAACGGCATCATTAATTTCTTTGTTGCTCAAAAAAAGCAGGTTTTCTGTAAATCCATTAAGCGGTAAAGCAACAGGCTTATCCTTGTCTTTAGCAGATTTTTTACCTTCCAGCAACAATAATTTATTAGTTTGCTTATTTCTGGTTGATTCTCTTTTTGAAAGCAGATAATAATTTATACCAGTTATTGAACCATGGCCTGCAGTAATAAGCATATGCTTATCTGCATTGTATCTCTTTTTAAGAAAAGAAAGAATATCAATAAGGCTTTCAGGTGACGTCATTCCATCAGGCGGAACCGTTTCTCGCCAAATACCATCAACGGCTGAAAGCCAGATCCCCTTTTTTTTATAAAGCATGGATATGCTTGCATTAATTAATACTATTTCATCATTTTCTTTCGTGTTTTCAATTTTTAATTCTACCAATATCGTTTTTACTTTTTTATTGTACCTAGTATATCGTATTTGATTACGGATGTAGCTGGTCTGCTCATCCATTGTGTAATAATCTTTAGTATCTTGTCTGTTTAAGTCGTAATAATTGTTGTTATAAATCAGGAAAATCACTAACCAGTCATAGCTTTGTTCAATAATTTCTTTTGCCATATTTTTATTTTTTTAGGGCTATTTATTCCAATGGGTAAATTATTTGCTCAGCAAACGGTGTATAAAAACACATTGATCTATTCTCAAAAACAGGGCCTCTCCAGTCCTAATATACATAAAATAATTCAGGACAAGTATGGATTTATCTGGATTGCTACACAGGATGGTTTAAACAGGTTTGACGGACGTGAGTTTATAAGATATAACCTTGGTTTGCCAACCACGAAGCAACTTTTTTCTTCTGATGTAAGAGATATTGTATTGAGTGAGAACGGAGATTTTATCTGGGCAATTAACAATAATGGAGGGGTTAATGGAATTGAGTTGCTAACCGGAAACACTGTTTACTCAATTCCTTATGTTGATGGAGACAGCCAAACCAAATGGCGAATATGTGCTGCAGGATTACACAATAAAATATTTATTGCAAGCTCCCGTGGCCTCGAAGTTTTTGATTGTGATAAAAAGTTGTTTTTAAAGCCCACTGACCTGCTAACTTCTAAACTGCTTATGAGTGCAGATATAAGATGGATTGACAGCGACCCGGAAGGTAACCTTGTGGTAGCAGTTTTAAACCGGGGAGTGTTTATTATAGATTCAAAAACATTTGCAGTAAAAAAAGAGTATACCGGCAACGGTAAAAATCGGTTGGATGCTGAGTTTTGGCCACTCTGCGGAATTTATTTTGGTAACTACTATTATCTCGGTACAAAAAAGGGAGTGTACAAACTGAGTTTGACAGAAAGCAACAATAACAATATTTCAAAAGGAATATTGGAACGGGCAAACTTTAGTGCCAGTTTAAGTGAAGTAAATTTTTTAACTGTTTTTGAAAATGATAAATTACTCATTGGGTCTAACCAGTTACACATTTTTAATACTTCAAAAAATGTGCAGGAAATAATTTACCCTACATTTTCAGATGCTATGTCATGGCTTAACAATGCCACCGGATGTTTTAAAGATAAGGCAGGTAATTTATGGATAGGCTCAAGGCAGGGCTTATGTATGCTAAAAAAGAATGAACCAGTTTTTAAAGCATTTAAAAATGACGAGGCAATGTTTAATGGTAAATTAGGTCATATTTACTCATTATGTAAATACAGGGAATCTGTTTTTCTTATTGGAACTATTGACGGCCTTTTTAAAATTGACGAAAACAACAATTTAAAGCAGGTGTTTAATAAAGGGCTTGTTCAAAATATTTGTCAGCTTGATAGCAATATTGTTTTTTTCTCCGGTAATGCCGGTATTAAAATTTATGCCGACAAAATGGTGTATGAAGCAGCTCAAAAATTCCCTGAATTTGCACCCTATCAAAAATGGCAGATTAACAGTATTGTAAAAATAAATGATTCCTTAACATTAGTTGGTACCGAGTCTAATAACGGTGTTCTTGCATGGAACAGAAAGGCAGGAACAATTGCTAATTATTCTGAAAGCCAACCCGGAAGTTTTAAACTGGATTCAAAAATTGTTAACTCAATTTACTTAACAAAAAACGGGCAGGCGATTGTTTTATCCGATTACATATTTTCTGTTTTTAACGCAGCAGAAAATAAATTTACATCTATTAGTATAACAGACAAAAAAAATCCAACACCAAAGGGTGTATATATGCAAATGGCAGAATCCAAAGATAACTACTGGATTGCTGCTTATGGGTATGGATTAATTAAGCTGGATAAAGATTTCAGGGTTGTTAAAAAATTTGGTTTTGAAAGCGGTTTTAGTAATACAGGGCTGTATTCCATTTTTAATTTTAAGGACAGTTTGTTTATAATTACGAGTAATTATGGAATAACAATTTTCAATATCAAGGCTGAAAAAGTAGTAAACTATTTTGAAGAAGATGGTCTTCATAATAATACTTTTGAAGAAGCAAGTAATTATACCAGCAAAAATGTATTTTATGCAGGCGGTGTAAATGGGTTTACAGAAATTATGCCTTCTAACCTGGCATCTAACACCACACCTCCTTCATTCTTCTTTACAAAAGCAGAGGCCGAAAATAGTGAAGGGGTTTTCTTAGATACTTTTAATCTGAATGCACGGCATTACACTTTCCCTAATACAGTTTTGCAGGCAAAAATTTATTTCACCGGTATTAATTACTCCAATCCGCAGCGGGTAACTTATATGTACCGTATAATGGAGAATAGTAAAGAATGGATTAATATTGGAGCAGAAAATTTTGTACCCTTTATAGCCACCAGCCCCGGCATCTACCACCTGCAGGTAAAAGCCGCTAATGAAGACGGCATTTGGAGTGAACCCAAAGAACTAATTTTAACCTTCCTCCCCAAATGGTACCAAACCTGGTGGTTTAAACTGCTTGTGCTGTTAACGACTACAGGTATTATTTATGCTTTTTACCGGTATAGAATACGCCAGATAGAAAAACAACATGCCATAAGAAAAAATATTGCCACCGACCTGCATGACGATCTGGGTAGTACCCTCAACAGTGTAAAAGTATTTACCAACCTTGCTATAAGTGGTGTAAAGCAGGAAGAAAGTTTGCAACAGGTTAAAGACAATTTAACGGAAGCCACCATGAGCCTGCGGGACATGATCTGGGTATTGGATGATTCTTTAGACACGGTGGATGAATTGGTGACAAGATTGAAGCAATTTGCACTACCCATTACAGCTGCAAGCAATATGGAATTTGTTATTACAGCCGGCAGCGATGTAAACAGCCGCACCCTTACAAAAGAAGAAAAACGTAACCTGTTTTTAATTTGTAAAGAAGCTATTAACAACAGCATAAAATACTCCGGCGCTTCTAAAATAACTGTGGATATACAACCTGCAGGAAAAAAAATACAAATTACTGTGGCCGATAATGGAAAAGGCTTTGATGAAGCTACAGTAAAGAAAGGCTACGGGTTAAAGAATATGCAGTATAGGGCGGGGCAGATAAAATACAGGGTTGTTTTGAATTCCATGCCGAATAATGGCACACTAATAACAATTCAGTCTTTATAGGAGCCCTAACCGTTTTTTCACCCATACATATGCAGTTATTTAACGCTTGAAATATTATTCGGTATAAGCTATCTTTAAATTTAAAAGAAATAGAACTACTGATATTGCCAGCCAATTTCTTCAGAGTTTAATTTTTCATCAATCTAAATCAGTTTATGAAACTTACAGTTCAATTATTAATTGTTTTATTGGTTACAAATGCTACCGTATCATGCGCACAAAAAATAGCTTCCTTTAAGATTAAGCCCGAAAGCCAGCAAATCGATCCCAATAAAAAAGGAAGCGATCCAACCAAATCCATTCAAAAAATAAAAGTAAGCATCAGTCTTTCCGGCAAAGCCAAAGGAAATGTTTATTATAAGTTGGACATAGCCTCTAGTAGCATTAAATCAAAACCTAAATTAATTGATTCAATCTTGCAGATCAGCAAAAGTGATTTTAAAAATAAGAAACTGGATGTTGAATTGACAGTGAAACTGAAAGAACTTGATTGTCTTACTCTGTCCGAACTATTTAAAATAACCTACAAAGCTGTTCGGGGAAGAGACACTGGATCAAGTAAAGAAGCAATTGTTATCAAACCACTTCCGGTACCGAATACACCTAAGATTTCATTGGCTGATGAAGCTACAGTTATCAAACCATACCTTAAATCCGACAAAAACGATGGGGGGCAGCGAATATTCATTTTAACACTGGTTTTGGAAGGTAAAAAAAGCGATGTTGTAAAAGATACGGTTATAACTCCCGTACTGCCATCTTATATTAAATCCCAATCTAGCCCCAGACTTTTAACTGGTTTTGGGATTACAATCAGTAAGGACTCTTTTGATATTAATGGATGCCCTAAAATAATAAAAGTGCCGGTTATTGTTCAATTATCTCTTATTGAAAAACTAAAGGAAGGGGAAAATATCCCCGTAATTATTTCTAAGAATGCTACTATAGACTATACACATGCTCACACACTGATTATTCAATCACCCGTAGTAAATGAAATAGCGAAAACGCCAAAGGATTCAACCGCTCCGGCAAAAAAAGGACCTGGATTCAGCCATTCCTGTATCAGTGGCAAAAATTTTGTTGTTACACTTTTGCCCGACAGTCTTGGGGGTAAGGTCGTTGTCAAAGAAGAGAACGATAGTCTTCATACGTATACCTACCAATACCTTCAATTTTTTCATACTGCGGATTTTGCCAAATGGTTACTGAATATTTTTACTACAAAGATTAACCGTTATCCATGTAATGATTGTGTAACCTGCGTAAGTTACATGGCCGAAAGAGCTTATGAAGAATTAAATTCTTTAAAAAAGCAAGCCCCAACTGTAGTTGTTAATTCACCTAAAACAGAAGATGATAAATTAAAGACTGTGGCAAAAGATACTGCAGGAATCAAAACAGGAGAAAAAGGATCTATTGATTTAGCTAAAGCGGTAAAAGCAGTACCAGATACATTTGTTTATCATATAAGTTATCCCGAAGACAGTATTTATATTTTGTCTGTTACAAAAGAAAATGACCTTACCATGATTAAATTGTGTAAAGACGCTGAAGCAGGAAACGGGGATTGTATAAAAGAAAAAATAGTGGATGCCGACGAGAAATCATTTAATCAACGTGTTGCAGCCATGGTGCAAAAGTTGTCGGGAGGAGAAAGCATTGATGCCTCCAAAATAAAACCGGCAAATATGTACGGCAAATATAAAAAGAATGAAGCTGCAAAACAGGTTAAAGAGAAAACACAGACTGAAAAAGATTTTGATAGCAGGATAACGGCATTGGAAAGTGATAAAGTAACCTATACAGATGTAGGCACAGTATCACTGAGAGATACCACCGGAAAGATAAAAATTCACAGGCCTGATGGGTCGGTATTTGAATCCGAACTTGATTCAGTATCTCTTGTTATTAAGGAGGGGCAATTAATGCGAAAACAACTTCTTGTAAAAACTAAGGAAGGCTATTATTGGAATCATGATGCTCCAATAGCTGTTAACCGTATTAATGAACGGGGAAGCGATAATTTGGGAGAAAAAAACAAGCCCTATACTGGCAATTATATTTTACTTGGAGAACTATTAGAATATATTGGAGATGGTTATGTACCTGATGATACCACAATTGTACTTACGCCAAAGAAAAGCCAGAAACGATTGAGTGCCACCTCCAACCTAAACTCATTAATAAATTTTGCTCTTTATACAGACCTTACCGGTTTATTGGGCAGGAGGGCTAACGGCATTATTAATACAGACATTAGCGGTAGGTTTATTACAAATACCAGAAACTGGCCATACAATGTTGATGTTACTCCCCTGGCATTTCTTGAATCAAATTTTGTGTTATCGAAGTTCGACAGCAAATTCAAATCATTAGATTCTTCATCACTTCGACTGGGAACAGGTGGTGCAAAAGATACGATTGACAGGATGCAAATGATGCAAACAGCCTGGTTTAAGGGAAGTGTTAAACTTAATTTGTTTACCTGGAAGTTTTTTTATTACCAAAGTGTTTATTTCAATATAGGAGCAAGAATAAATGTAGTAAATGGGGATAGTCTTTTCCGCAAAGAAAGAGATATTATTTTCTTTGATTATTACCCTGAGGTTGTTTACTCAATAAACAGGCTTAGGAATTTTGGGATGGATATATCATTAAGATGGCTGCAACAAAAGGTTGCAGATAAAGAACCTTTTGCAAATAACGCTTTAGAATCTGTTTTTAATCCACAGATTGCTTTTTCGTATTATCCGGTCGACAATCAGAATAGCAGAATTTATTTCCGGTTTAATTATTTTGCCAATCGTAAAAAAGAGGCCAATAATTTTTACCAGCTGCAATTTGGGATAAAGACAGATTTGAAATTGGGGTCTAAAAAATAAAAGCTCTTTATAAATTAAGAACTGCTGGTATATCATACCAACAGTTCTTAATTTAGGACAAGACTCATTCATTAACTCTTCTCCTGCATTCGTAACTAACAATCGCTTTTTCTTTTGCTCTTTACAACCCCATAGTCTGGTGCTTATTAAAATCTGTTTAATTAATAAATGCTTTGGCGTGGTAACACGACTCCTACTTTGTTATCTAACTAACTGGTAAGTAACTTTTACTCAATAGCGGCACCATCAACTCCCCTTCTCCTCATCCCTCAAAAACAACACTTCCGCTTTAGTTACCCACGAAAAACCAAAAGCGATTAATGCAATAGATTCAAACCAAAACACCAGGTGGTAGGTTTGGCTTAATGCGGTAAGCCATATCATACCTGCGGCAATAGCGGCTATACAGACAATCATAATAATACCACAGATTAAATAAATGCGGTTGCGGTTATCTTTTTCTTTGGTGGGTACTTTTTTAGGGTCTGTTTTTCTAAAAAGGTAAATAGAGAAAAAAATAAAAGTGGAAAAAAGCAACAGTGCAAAAACAAAATGCATAATATGTACAGTGTGGTTGGTACTGGTAGTGGGAAAAAGCGCCACACCCAGTGCAAAACTACCACCAAGATTGGCAGCAATACTGTCTATACGTTCGTAGCCTTTGTAGGCCATTAAAAATAAACCCAGCACAAACAGTATGCCTACTAAAATATCACCGGCAGTACCATTATCGTAATAATCGCTTACCGAAAACTCTATTTGCGTACTGCTGTTGGCAATCAGCTTACCAATCATTAATAAAAATGGCAATGCTATGCCTGTTGCGCCAATCAATATCCTTAGTATAATGTAGGATATGATCTGGTCATTATTTTCACCTGTATTTTTTTGTGGTATTGTTGTATCGTTACTCATAACTGTATTTTAATGGTTAAATAAATGGCAGTTCTTAATATGTAAAATAGAATTTATAATTAAAAATTGCAATGGTATTTTATTCCTGCTACCATCATAGGTGTAATCACCCATATAATTGCCGTTTTAATACCCTTGCCCTTGTCGTGCTGACAGGGGCATATTTGTAAAAGAATTTTTGCAAAGAATACCACTTCCTTATCCCGACAAAACTGCCCGTTATTTAAACTCCCCCCGAAAGCTGCATAACACTAAACAGGGTTGTGTAATACTCTTTTAATAATAAAACCTATCAGCATGAAAAAGATTTTACTTACTGTATTAGCATGGATATGCCTAACACTTATTGCAACAGCTCAAACTACTGTTGGCTTAATTGGCTACTGGCCTTTTAGCAGCAACTATACCAATACCGGTTCTGCACCTGCAACGGCCAGCGGTGTAAACAACAGTTTTACAACCGGCTTTGGCAATATTCCAAATACAGCTGTTCAATTTCAGGGAAACCTGAATTCGTATATCGATTTTATTGATAACGGCAATTTTGACTTTACAGGAACCAATAACTTTACAGTTGCATTCAGCTTTTTTTTTAACGGGAGCAGTACATCGGGCCTGGTTGATAATTGCCTGAATTATGGTGGTTGGGGAGTTTGGCTTTGGTCAACAGTTGCAGGAACCTGGAATTTGCAATTCAACTATAAAAATAATTCGGTCGGTAGTGCTGCAGCAACAAATTTCTCCATCGGTACATGGCACCATGCAACGGCAGTAAGAAATAACGGTACTATATCGCTTTACATAGATGGGATCTTCCGGCTCTCAGCAACAGAAGGAACTACTGCTCCAACTTATCCTATTAATATGCAAGCCGGCGTCATGTGTTATGGGGGCTATACCCCACCCAGGTATAATCCGTTTGGTGGTAAGATTGATGAACTGAGGATTTATAACCGGGCACTTACTGCTGCAGAAATTCTTACACTGTTCAGTGTTGCCCTGCCGGTTAAACTAACTTCTTTTACTGCCGTAAATAATAACAACGATATTAAATTACAATGGCAAACAGAATATGAACAAAACAGCAGCCACTTTACTGTGCAACGCAGTACCGATGGTATAAACTTTACCAATATTAGCACAATACCGGCTAAAGGCAATTCATCATTACCAACTAATTATCTGTTTACCGATAATACGGCAAAAGACCTGGCCAATGTAAAAACTGTTTTTTACCGCCTGCAGATGGTAGACATTGATGCCAGTAAAGTAAACAGTGTCACAGTAACTGTAAAATTAGATACCGATAAAAGAGAGTTGACAATTTTACAAAATCCAACAGCTAATGATTTACGGATACAATTCTCTTCATCGTTAAAAGAAATTGCCCATATAATAATTACCGATAACAGCGGAAGGCAGTTATTAGCTAAACAAATTCAGTTGAACATTGGTACTGTTTCAACAGTAATACCAGTTAATGTGCTTGCAGCCGGCAACTATTATATTACTGTAACCAGCACCCAGGGCAAACAAACCAAAGCATTTCTCAAACACTAAAATTTGAGTAAAACGGGGTATTTTTTCTTCATGCTTGAACAATCAGCCGGGCCTTACCAGCCCGGCATTTTTTGTGCCTGATTAATGCGCTATACTGTAGTTTATAAACTATTAAAAAAACTCCACTCTTTTTTGTAAGTTTATACAATTTCATTTTTCAACGCCTAAACCTTTTTTATGAAACAATTACCGATAACAATGCTGTTAATAATATTTGCGTCAAGCGCAGGAGCAAAAAATATTACTGCAACAATTAGTTTCCAGGATACCATTAACGATCTGTCAGTATTAAAAAAAAGAGCGGTGTATAAAGCACCTGATGGAAAAACCTATAATGTTTCTTTTGAGGCTGATGAACAAACAAGGGTTACAAAAATGAAAACCGTAACCCGGCGCAATGCCCGTGGCGTAACCAGGAGGAGGGCTGTTGCCAATGCCAACTGCGATAATAATAATAAGTTTGATGGCAGTTACCGTAAAGCAGCCAAGCTTTCTATTGCAAGGCATAATGCAAGAAGCACCAGCCTTACAAAACTTATAAACCGCCTGGTGGCAATGGATAATGCCGCAATTGATGTAAACAGCACATCACCACGTATAGCAATTGAAGATAGTGTAGTTACCCTGCTATCGGTATATTTATATGCTATTGCCAGGGAAACGGATGAAGACTATCATATTATTATAGGTACATCGGCTAACCCGGCAACAGCTAAGTTCTTTAATATTGAATGCAGTGGCCTGCCACCCACCAATAACCCGGGATATAGTAAAATAAAAGCTGCAAGAGATAAAGTGGTGGCGTTGCTTGGTGGTATGGAGCGATGCACCAGCGGATACATTAAGTTTACCGATCACCCCAAAGTAAAAATAATTGGTTCGTTGTTTTACGATAAAGGGCATTCAGGCAGCTTACCCGGCCCGGCATCCAGCAAACCCAAAACCGCCTGGGAGCTTCATCCCATTACCGAGTTTAAAATGTTGTAAAGGCTATTAATAAGGTATCAAAAATTTAAAATCTGCTCATCTCCAACAGGAGAGCAAAATTTTTTGTCAAAAATTTTACTGAAAACCAGTTGTTTATAAAGGGGTGATTAAAAATACTTTCCTTTTTGTTTGGAACTTAACCTGATAGGGGCTTACCTTCGCCGTCCCAAAAAAAGCGCAAGCTAAAAGGGAGAAGTAAGGGGATGGCCTGCTTCTTTATTTAAATAACTGTTGCGCTCTGGCGCAACCAAAAACAAAAAAATGAGCAAATTACATTTCACCACCAAACATGCGAACGAGGCTACCGTTACTCACAACTGGTACGTTGTAGATGGTACTAATCAAACCGTTGGTCGTATGTGTGCAAAAATTGCGGCTGTTCTTCGTGGAAAGAACAAAGCCTACTTTACCCCACATGTTGATTGTGGAGATTTTATTATTGTTATTAACTGCGAAAAAGTAAAGTTAACCGGCAATAAAATGGATGATAAAGTTTACGACCACTATACCGGATTCCCCGGCGGACGCAAAGAAGAAATTGCAAAAGACCTGCAAAAACGCAGACCCGAAGTATTGATTGAAAGGGCTGTAAAAGGTATGTTGCCTAAAAACCGTTTAGGCCGCCAGTTGTACAAAAAATTATTTGTGTATGCAGGTGCAGCACATCCACATGGCGCACAACAACCAAAAGAATTAAAATTTTAATTTAAACATTCCCAATTTATAATAAATGGAAAAGCAAAAAAACGCAGTCGGCCGCAGAAAAGAAGCTGTAACACGTGTTTTCCTTAGTAAAGGAGAAGGCAAAATTACAATCAATGGCAAAGACTATAAAGCCTACTTTCCCCTGGTGTATTTACAAAACCAGGTAGAAGCACCTTTTAAAACGGTAGAAGCTGCCGATAAATTTGATGTGGTAATTAATGCTACCGGTGGTGGTGTTAAAGGCCAG
>JAYVJU010000049.1:0-5624 GCA_043769035.1 Ferruginibacter sp. | reverse complement strand
TACTTTTTTAAATGATTATGGCCGCATGAAAATTACCGGCGATAAAAATGATTCGCTTAAATTTAAAGTACCCAGCCTGCGTAATGTTGTACTTACTTTCCCTTACATGCATGATGGCCGCTTTTACACGGTGGGCCAGGCAATTGATCATTACCGTACGGGTATTATTACCACACAAACTACATTAGACCCCTTATTAAAAAACCGCATTACAATCAGCAATGCGGAAAAGAATGATTTGATTTATTTTTTAAATACCCTTACCGACACCACACTAACCAAAGACCCCCGGTTTTCGATGCAGTAATTTTAATGCTTTCTTTTACTTCTTAATGTTTCCAGTATTTGCCGTTGTTTTTCTGTTTCTGCTTTTTGGTTAGCCTGGTTCTTTATATTTTCGGCAATATCATTTTCAATATTTTTCCTTTTCTTTTCTAAGTCCTGTCCATCTTCAATTAAATTGGTATATTTTTTATCAGCCTTTTTTATAGCATCCTCCTGTGCTATTATCTGCTGCTCCAGGTCGTAGGCTGCAATCATAATTTTAATACTGTCTAAATATGCTTTTGCATTGCTTACCACAGCAGCATCGGTACTATCAGCTACAAAATTATCAAGCCCCTTTGTTATCATCATGGTAAGGGTAGCATATTCTTTTTCTTTTCGGCTCTTTCTGTCGGCACTAAAATACAGATCGTACAAATCGTTACCCAATGCAGGCAGCCTTACACCTTTATATACCGTAAACCCTTTGGTATCTTTACCCTTGTATCCCATCTGGCCCATATTGTTATCAATGGCATCCCTTACTGTTTTTTCGGGAAAAGGAATTTCATTTACTACTGCCTGGCGGTTAATTTTTTGATAGGTTACAGTTTCCGTACGGGATTGTGCAATGGTTGCAGTATAAACAACAACTGAAAGTATTAATGTCAATATGTATTTCATAAAATAATTTTATATATCTACAAAGATATATTTTGTTATTAAACGGTTGCATGTATAATTTGAACATTATTTAAAATTATAAAGGTAAATTTGAAGCTAAATTAAAATTGTAATTGAGCGGCATTAAAAAATTAGCAGGACAAACCCTTTGGTATGGCGTACCCACAATTGCCAGCCGTTTTTTAGGTTACCTTATGAATATGGCCCTGCCTTTCTTTATTGCAATGCCCGAAAAAACGGCTGACCTGGTACAGGTGTACACTATCATCCCTTTTTTAAACGTGCTGTATGCCTATGGAATGGAAACGGCTTATTTCCGTTTTTCCCAAACACATGATAAGCAAAAACTGTACAGCACTTTATCCATTTCTTTATTTTTCAGCAGCATTATTTTTACCCTGGTACTGTTACTGTGTAAGGGTTCTATTATTAATATTGCCGATCTTAACAATCACCCCGAATATGTTTTGTGGATGATTGCAATAATTGCAGTTGATAATTTAAATACTTTGCCCTTTGCCAAACTGCGGCAGGAGAACCGGCCCAAGCGTTATGCCTTTGCCCGTATTGCCGGTATTGTAATTAATTTAAGTGTGGTTATTTTTTTCCTGGGTATTGTACCAAAAATATTAAGCAGCAACCCCGATAGTTTTTTAAAACATCTTTACAATAAAGATATTGGCCTTGGTTATTATCTTTTAGGAAACCTCTGCGGTAGTTTATTCACCCTTGCATTGCTTGCTAAGGAAATAAGGATGATCACTTTTAGTTTTGATAAAGTGTTGTGGAAAGAAGTGATGCGGTACAGTTCTCCATTAATTATTGTTGGGCTTGGTGGTATGGTAAACGATGTGCTTAGCCGCTTAATTTACCGCCATGTTGTTGATCTTCCACAGCAACAGGCCGATCATGAGCTGGGTATTTTTGCCAATATTTTCCGTATTGCATTACTGATAACAATTTTAATACAGGCATTCCGCATGGCCGCCGAGCCTTTTTTCTTTAATACAAGTAAAGATGAAAACGCACAACGTACCTATGCACGGGTAATGAAATTTTTTGTAATTGCCTGTTGCTTTATGTTTTTATTAATTGGTTTATACCTCGATGTATTTAAATGGATATTTACAACTTTTGCTAACCCACGCTGGGCAGAAGGTTTACAAATTGTACCACTGCTTGCATTGGGAAATATTTTCCTGGGCATTTATTATAACCTTAGTGTTTGGTATAAACTCACCAATAAAAATAATTATGGTGCCATCATTACCATTATTGGTGCAGCAATAACCATTGTACTCAATATTGTATTGATACCCAAATTGCATTACACAGGTGCTGCCATTGCTACTTTTACCTGTTATTTATTTATGATGGTAAGCAGTTATAAATTAGGGCAGAAATATTATCCTGTTCCTTATCCTGTAAAAAAACTAACGGCTTACATGGTATTGGTTGTGTTAATTTATCTGGCACATCTGGGTATTAATAAACTTTATCCTGATCATCTTTGGTTTTCGTTGCTTACAGCTACATTATTGTTTGCAGGCTTTACCTGGTTTGTAGGTAAGATAGAAGCAAAGGAACTTGCAAAGCTTCCTGTTATTGGAAAATTCTTTAAGTAAAATGGTCTGCTGAATGGTGAGAATACATACTGCTTTAATGTAGATGTCACAATACTATTACAGGTTGATCATTGCCGATGATTGCTTAACTTCATTGTATGCGCCGGCTGTTACAATATTTATTTAAACGTCCGCTTACCTGGATGGCCAATACACTTAGCGCCAAACCGGAGAAGGAAGCGGTATTTACATCGCTTAGTAAATTATACAACAGCTCCAAAAAAAACAGTAAACGGGTTTGTGTACTTAATATTGATGCTGCAGATAAATTCATCATCTTCAGCGACCAGCATAAAGGCAACCGGGACTTTGCTGATGATTTTGCCGGTAACGAATTCAATTATTTAAAGGCACTGGAATATTATCACGGGCAAAATTTTTCTTTTATTAATTTAGGCGATAGTGAAGAAATATGGAAGTATAAGGTTGAAGAAGTTTTACCTAAAAATGAAAAAGTTTTTGTAGCTGAAGCCGCATTTCAACCCAATAAATATTTTAAAACCTTTGGCAACCACGATATCATCTGGAAAAATAAATGGGATGTGGAACGACTGCTTAAACCCTGGTTTGTAATTCCATTACCGGTTTACGAAGGCATTGTTTTAAAAACAAAAGTGGCTGATGAAGCATTAACCATCTTTTGCACACACGGCCACCAGGGCGATAAAATGAGCGACAACAATGCATTAAGCACATGGATAGTGGCGCATGTATGGGCACCAATACAACGTTATTTAAAAATAAATGTAAACACCCCCAGTAAAGATTATTCTTTACGCAATAAACATAACCAGCTGATGCACCAATGGAGCAGCAACCGCAAAAATGTGTTGCTGGTAACAGGCCATACGCACAGCCCTGTTTTTGCATCGGGTAAATACTCGGCACACCCATCAAATAAAATTGAAAAAGATGCCCATGAAAAATTAAAACCTTCTTATTATAATACAGGTTGCTGTTGCTTCAGCGATGGTGATATTACCGGTATTGAAATAGAAGGCGGTTATATCCGTTTAATAAAATGGCACCAGGAGGATAATGATTCTAAAAGAGATATTTTAGAAGAAATAAGTTTTAAAAAATTACTGCAGGATTTATAATATACTTTATCTGCTATAAAAATATTTAAGCAGCACTTAAATACTAATCATCATCATCATCGCCGGCTTTTACTTTTACAAATGCAGCCCTTCTTGGTGCCGGCATTATGCTGTGCAATCCTTTTACACCTTTCCATATTACTTCGCTAAATTCCATATCCGGTACCCTGTCTTCTTTACTTAAATCAAATTTTGCAGAACGTTCTGCCAGCTCATTCCATGCTGTATTTTTTTGAGTAAGATCAATATTACTTGGTAAGGCAGTATAACCGGTATAATCAGGTATGGTTGTAAAACAACGCCACATCGGAGTAGCTGCTGCATCAAACTGGCTCATGGGCGGAATACCTAAAATTAATTCTATGGTACGCAACATGCCGCTTGTGGTATAAGGCGTATGATCAACAAAATTTCTTTTAACATAAGGCCCAACAATATAGGCAGGGCTGCGGTGAGCATCTACATGATCGGGGCCATTTTGTGCATCATCTTCTAAAATAAAAACCACGCTTTCTTTCCATACCGGGCTTTTGCTTAACAATTCAATAAACATACCCACACTTAAATCATTATCGGCCACATGCGCAAATGGTGTAGGCCTGTTCCTGCTCATACCTTCTGTATGATCGTTTATTAAACGCAGTGTATTCAATTGAGGCAATGCATTTATTGCCACCAAACTATCAAAATCTTTTTTCCATTGGTTTACCCGTGTAGTATCTCTTACTGTTTGGTCCCAGCTGGTATAGTATGTACAAAAATGGTTTTCCAATACAGGGATATTAGCTTTGTAATCATCAGCAAACTCACCATAGGTTCTGTAACTTACACCTGCTCTTTTACAGGCATCCCATATAAATCCTCCTTTGTTATTGGCAATTTTTCTTGTACCTTCTGCATCATATTCACCACCACGGCCTCCATAACTGGTTACCCAGTTCTTTTCTAAATAATCTGTAGCATAAGCACCAAGGCTCCAGTTATGCCCATCGGCACTTACTTCCCCATCTACATAAAAATTATCCAGCAGCACAAAATCTTTTACCAGTTTGTGCTGGTTGGGTGTAATTTTTTCGCCAAATAAAACCAGTGAGGTATCGCCATTGCCTTCTTTCACATCTCCCAATACCTGGTCGTAAGTACGGTTTTCTTTTACAATATAAAACACATATTTTATTGGAGATGTGTCACCAATTTTTTGTGGTATGGGATTGCCGGCTTCGCCTTTAGAAAGCAATTCTTTTTCTTTTGTATAAGGTGTGTTCTTATACACCTGTTGCGAATAAATACTTAACTGCTTTTCTGATGGCATATCAATAATACTCATCGTTCCTTTCATTAAGCCGCCGATATATTGCGGCCCGTCTTCATCATCGGCCTGGTATTTTACCCTGCGTTTTACCGGGCTTGGTCCTTTAGGGTTTGCAAAAGATGAAAAGCCTTTTCCGTTGGTAACAAATATTTTTTTACCAATTACTTTTACACAGGTTGGGTACCAGCCCACAGGAATAAATCCTTTGGCTATGCTTTTTCCCGGATGGCTTACATCAAAAACTGCCAGGCAATTATTATCGGCGTTGGCAATAAACAATATTTTTTCATCGGCACTTAATGCCAGGCCATTGGTGGTGCTGCCCTGCGGTGCATCGGGATATAATGATGCGGTAAGCGTTTCAATAACTCTTTGCTGTTTGGTATCAATAACCGAAACGGAATTATCCAGTGCATTGGCAACAAATAAATATTTTCCGTTTTTAGATAAGCACAGTTCATTAGGATGATCGCCTGCATCTATAGTTTTTATGATGTTGCCCTGTAAAACACTGTAAATGGCAACCTGTTTACTGCCCCATAAAGAAATATACAGTTGTGTTTTATCCGGAGATAATAAACAGGTATAAGCTTCTGCATTTAACTGCAGCTGCTTTACAATAGTTTTATCAATAAGGTT
>JAYVJU010000048.1:0-2560 GCA_043769035.1 Ferruginibacter sp. | reverse complement strand
GGCTACAAAATAATAGTAATATCGTCCATCATTTCAGGCATTAGGTACATTTTTGGGCGGCGGTAACGGGGGTATATTTAATGGCGTAAAAGGCTGCTTCTTAGGCAGATTTAACAGCATTAACGATTACAGGAATGAAACGATTGCCCCTTTGCCTGCTGGTATATTTTTTACTATTTGTCCTCAGTGGCAATGCCGCCGATATTTATGTTTCTCCCAACGGTAATGATGCAAACCCCGGAACTAAGGAACAACCCTTCGCTACATTGCAAGCTGCATTGAGAAAAGCAAGAAATTTACGCAGGCTGAATGATGAAAGTATCAAAGACGGAATTTATATTATTTTACGGGGAGGTAATTATCAGATTTTAGAAACCATTGTTATAAAATCAGAAGATGGTGGTACCAGAGAAAGTGTTACTTATATCAAAGCAGCGCCAAATGAACAACCTGTTTTAAGCGGTGGCGTACAAATTAGCAATTGGAAAAAAGTAACTACGGTTGCCAATGGCTTACAAAAAAATATACAGTCAAAAATTTGGGTGGCAGATGTGACCATGGTGAATGGCAATCTTTTTAATTTCCGTCAACTTTGGGTGAATGATACAAAAGCCACAAGAGCAAAATCTGCCAATGGGGAAACCATGCATCGTATTCTCAATTGGAATAAAGCAGAAGCTGCCTGTGTGATACCAACATTAGCATTTCAAAATTTAAATAAAACAAATGGTGTTGAATTGTTCATTCATCAATGGTGGGAGATTGCCAACCTGCGGATTAAAAAAATGCAGTTGATGGGTGATAGCACAAAATTATTTTTTGAACAACCGGAAAGTAAAATACAAAATGAACATCCCTGGCCTGCGCCGTGGTTGAGTAAAGAAACCGGCAACTCTGCTTTTTATCTTACCAACGCCATCCAGTTTTTAGATGAACCGGGTGAATGGTATTTGGATACAGCGAATAAAAAATTATACTACTGGCCACGGGTGGGTGAAAATTTAGCAACTGCAAAAGTGCTGGCACCGTTTACTGAAACATTAATCAGTGTGCAGGGAACGATTGATGCACCGGTTATCAATCTGGTGATTGAAGGCATTTCTTTTCAGCATACGGGTTGGTTGCGTCCATCACTGCAAGGCCATGTGCCGCACCAGGTGGGATTGTACATGACGGAAGCCTACCGATTGAAACCTGCAGGCACTATTGCAAAACCGGGATTGGATAACCAGGCATGGGTGGGCAGGCAAGCTGCTGCGGTGGAGTTGAGTTATGCCGTGCGGACAAGAGTTAAGGATTGTTCTTTTAAACATTTAGCTGCTACAGGCATTGATTTAAAAAAAGGGGTGAAGGATAATATGACGAAGAAAAATTTGTTCAGCGATATTGGCGGCACAGCAATACTGGCAGGCAATTATGGTGATGAAGGAAGGGAAATTCATTTGCCTTTTAACCCGAAAGATGAAAGAGAAAAATGCGATGTTCTTTTAATAGAAAACAATTTTATTACCAATGCCACTAATGAAGATTGGGGCACTGTGGGCATTGGCTGTGGTTTTGTTAGCAGAACAATTATCCGGCATAACGAAATTGAAAACGTATCATACAGCGGCATTAGCTTAGGTTGGGGATGGACACCCGAACAAAATATGATGAAGGATAACAGGATTGTTGCCAATAAAATTCATCACTACGGTAAATGGAATTACGATTGCAGCGGTATTTACACATTGAGTGCCCAGCCTAATTCAATGATTGAGGATAATTATATTGATAGCATTTATAAATCTCCCATTGCACACTTGCCTTCGCATTGGTTTTATATTTATACAGATGAAGGCTCCTCACATTTTTCAGTTAGAAATAACTGGACACCTTCAACAAAATATTTACAAAATGCCAATGGCCCGGGTAACATGTGGAGTAATAACGGTCCGCAGGTGCATGACAGTGTAAAGCAAAATGCCGGATTGGAAAAAGAGTTTCAATACTTGACGGCGAATAAAACAGCAAAAGCCAATCAATCCATAAACGAAGAACATAAAGAAGTAATTGAACTTGTAGTAAAAGAAGGAAAACAGTTAGATGTACAGAAACTAAAATTATTATTGGCCAACAACAATATGGACAGCAGCGCCATTTATCACTGGCAAAACCATTATATAATTTTCAGCAGGGTGCAGGATTTGGGTGTAATGGAAGGAAGGCTGCAGAATAATTTCCCCGAAGCAACGGTGAAAGCTTATCACAATATGTTTTACGAGTTTAGTAAGAAAAAACATTGTGATGATACAACAACAGCAAAAGAATGGACACCTATTTTGCTAACCGCCAATTTGGTGGCAGATAAAAAATTGCAACAGGAATACTTAGATTATCATAACACACAATTTGAAAAATGGCCGGATATAGCCAAAGGATTTTGCAATGCTGATTTTCAGCAGTTGCTAATCTTTAAGAATGGAAGACAGTTGGTTTTAATTATCAGTATTCCCAGAGGAAAAACACTGGATGAATTAAATCCAAAGACAACTGAGAATAATCCAAAGATGAATGAATG
>JAYVJU010000047.1:0-2171 GCA_043769035.1 Ferruginibacter sp. | reverse complement strand
CCGGGGACAACGCCTTGGGCGATGGCGTTCTGGTGCGAGTAGGAGGTTTCGTAGCCGTTGGCGTGCTTGGCAGATAAAACCAAACCAATGAGTAAGTTGAAAGTAATTGACGGAATTGTTTACGGATTGATTAATGTACGTACTGACGGGAACAAAATTTTATGTGCTACATTAAACGAAGGAAAAAATAAGTGGGAAATTCAAACTTTTTATTCCAGATTTTAATTTTTTAATGCAAAATTAAACGATACAAAGAAAGGCAGCTGATAAAGCTGCCCCTTTTTTTGTAGCTGGTATTCTAACGCATCCGCCACCAATTGGGCCAGAGATTTTTATTGCCCATTAAAACAATCTGCTTTGGCCGGCTTTCTGCCAAATAAATAGCTGCATATAAAATTGCAAAACAAACCACTAAAACCAATAACTTTGATACAGCGACCCATCGAAATAAAAATCAGTAATTAAACCAAAACTAAAATGAAATCATTCTTTTGCTGCAGTGTATTACTGCTGTCGTTTCAATTGAGCCAGGGCCAGTTAAAATATCCCGAAACAAAAAAAGAAAGCCAGGTAGATAATTATTTTGGTACTGCTGTACCCGATCCTTACCGCTGGTTGGAAAATGATAACAGTGCCGAAACAAAAGCATGGGTTACCGAAGAAAATAAAGTAACCTTTGGCTACCTCGACAAAATTCCTTTTCGCCAACAATGGTTTAAGCGGATAGAAGAAATGAATGACTATCCAAAATATTCTTCTCCATCACGTACCAACGAATATTTTTATTACAGTAAAAACAATGGCTTGCAGAACCAATCGGTTATGTTTCGCCAAAAAGGATTAACCGGCGCACCGGAAGAAGTAATTGACCCCAATAAATTTTCTAAAGATGGTACAGCAGGGTTGGCGGCATTTTCTCTTTCTAAAAACGGCAGGTATGCTGTTGTAGGAAAATCTGCCGGTGGCAGCGACTGGAGAACTTTTTTTGTAATGGATATGCAAACACTGACCTACCTGCCCGATTCGCTGGCCTGGGTTAAAGTAAGCGGTGCAAGCTGGCTGGGCAATGGTTTTTTTTACAGCCGTTACCCCACACCCGATAAAGGCAAAGAGCTTACAACAAAAAATGAAAATCACCAGGTATATTATCACACCGTAGGCACAGCACAAAGCGAAGACAAACTGATTTACGAAGACCCCGCTAACCCGGCACGTTTTAACGGTGTATTTACCAGCGAAGATGAACGTTATGTTTTTTTAAACATTGTTGACAGGAGTAAAAAAGAAGGTAATGCCGTATGGTACTACGATAATAATGGTACTGATAAAACTTTTAAACCTATCATTAAAGAAGCAGGAGATTTTACCTATAATTTTTTAGAAGAGTACAAAGGCAAATTTATTATGAGTACCAATGATGGCGCAAAAAACCGCCGTGTAATTGTAGTTGATCCTGCACATCCGGAAAGCAGCAACTGGAAAACCATCATTGCAGAAAAAACTGAAAACATTGCAGGTATTACAACAGCAGGCAATAAAATATTCATCACCTATACCAAAGATGTTACCAGCAGGGTATATGTTTATTCTTTAGAGGGTAAACCGGAAAGAGAAGTTAAACTGCCTGCATTAGGTACGGCAAATGGTTTTGGTGGAGAGCGGGATGACAAATTTGTATTCTATACGTTCACATCATTTACTTTTCCTCCAACAATTTATAAATATGATATTGCTACAGGCAAAAGCGAAGTGTTCCGCAAACCAGAAGTAAAATTTAAGCCCGAAGGTTTTGTAACCGAGCAGGTATTTTATAAAAGTAAGGATGGTACAAAAGTGCCCATGTTTATCATTTATAAAAAAGGCTTAAAGAAGAATGGTAAAAATCCAACGATGTTATATGCGTATGGTGGTTTCAACATCAGCACAACACCATCATTTACCCCTGCAAGAATTTCCTGGCTGGAGCAAGGCGGCATTTATGTTTCTGCCAACCTGCGTGGTGGAAGTGAGTATGGCGAAAAATGGCACCAGGGTGGAATGGGCTTAAACAAACAAAATGTATTCGATGATTTTATTGCCGCAGCAGAATATCTTATTGCCAATAAATATTCATCAGCAGATTATATGAGTATTTATGGAGGGTCTAACGGTGGTTTACTGGTAGGTGCAGT
>JAYVJU010000046.1:0-3158 GCA_043769035.1 Ferruginibacter sp. | reverse complement strand
GCTAAGGCATTGCAAACTGTTGAAGATATAAATGCCCTCAACAGAAATAAAGGCAGGCTTAAAGGAATTGAAACTAAAGCAAAGCTGCAATTATCAAATACCAGGGATAAAGCCCTGAATATTGACCCGGAGGCATATTTAAAAGTGAATGCACTTACCACCCCAAAAAATGTAATAAAGCTATTAGAGCAGGATGCAAACCTAAAAAGGCAGGTAGAAGATAATGGGGTTATCCTTAACGAACTGGATGCAACAGAGCAAAGCTTTAACCTGCCAGCTTCTTTAATGCCAGCAGAAAAGAATAAGAACCCATTTTCGGCAAATGATAATAAAATAGAGCTTATAAATCCCGGAATTGAGCCGGAAAGTGAGGAAATCTAAAGGGGTAATAGCAGGGGTAATGGGCATAAAGTTCTTTTAAATACTGGCAAAAAGGCACTTCAAACAGCTAAAACATAGGTGGCTAATGTACCGGGATGTGCCGGAAATCAATGGGTAATGTGCCTGAATATGTAAACTGAGTGGCGAAAATATACCCGAATATATAAACTCAGAGGGGGGTATTGTACCTTTTTTTACTGTTGGAAATTCATTACAACTCAATATAGTAAAGGATTATAGCTAAAATATTACTGAAAAATGACTAAAAACGCCCAACATACTTTAAATAAACAAAAAAGCTTCACCGGGCATGGCGAAGCTTCAATATTCACTTTAAATACATAAAGAATGACAAATCTACCAAAAAATGAACAAATCCGCACTGCAATAAATGACTATTGCAGCGTAAAAGGATTAAGCAAAAATGAGCTTGCCACCCAGGCCGGGGTAAGTGGCGCAACGCTTAGTAAAATTGAAAACGGCAAATGGGATGATATTGATGAAAAGCTTTGGCGAAAAATATGGAATAAAGTAAGCGATGCCAATACACCGGGCATTTTTAAAACCACTGATTTTTCTACTTGTACCAAAGCCTGCGAAGCTGCCCAAAAAAACAGGTTGATGGTTGGGTTGATTGCTGATACCGGAATGGGTAAAACAACAGCTTTAACGGCCTTTTCATTGCGTAAAAATGTTTTTTACCTGGTGTATGATAAAACAATGGCCCCAAAGCATTTTTTTGCAGCACTTTTAAAGGAAATGGGGATTGCGTTTGAAGGTACAATACATCAAATGGTAAATAAGATAGCGGATGAACTTAACACGCTTTCAAACCCATTGGTCATAATTGATGAAGCCGGTAAAATAAGCCATACCATGATTTTGTACCTGCATGTACTAAGAGATAAAACCCTAAAAAATTGCGGGATAGTGTTGGCCGGGATGCCTTATTTCAAAAGCAATATGGCAAAATTCAGCAATAAGGGCAAAGAGGGATATGCTGAATTTAACAGGCGCATTCAGTTATGGCAGGAATTAAAAGGCTTAAGCCGTTCAGAAATTGCCTTTATCTGCCAGTCTCATAGCATAACTGATGAAACTACCATTAGAGAAATGCAGGGCAAAAAACGCTTTGGAGACCTGTATAACGAAATCCTTTTACATCAACTTCTAAATGAAACTGTATGATACCAATAACAAAAGCGCAAATAAGCAAAATACATGTACTGCTTTCGCAAATGAATATAATTGAATTAAAAAAAGATTTAGTAAGCCAGTTTTCAAACGGGCGTGTTACGAGTACAAAAGACATGGAAATAAATGAAGCCAGGGCTTTGCTGAATTATTTAAGTCAATACGATCCTTTAGACGGAATGAGGAGAAAAGTTTTTTCCCTGGCTTATGATGCCGGTATTATTTACGGCGATAGCCCGGAGGATAAGAGAATGAACAGTGCAAAACTTAATATGTTTTTAACACAGCGTGGAGCCGTTAAAAAAGAATTGAATAAAATGGATAAAGCTGAATTGGTAAAAACAGTAGGGCAGTTTCAGCAAATTGTTAAACACAATGAGTTTACCAAAACTGGCAAGGTTACAAAAAACCTGCTGGATGAGCTAAACATACCAACAAGCAAAACAAAGCCTTCAAACCAACTTTAAAAAACCTTTAATTCACAATTAAATCAATCTTATGATACGGTTAGAAAAAAACAAACTCATAATAGAAATTAACTGCAATGGCCTTTCGCCATTGAGAACGCTTGCAGAATATCAAAAATCATTAATTACGATGTTACATATTGCCAATCTTAAAGACGGCCATCACAATAACGATGAAGTTATAAATGGCATTCATTTTTTCACAAACCTTTTAAAAGAAATGACAGTTTGTGAAGATCAAAACGATGTTTTGTTTGATGTATTGACCGAAAAAAAAATGGATGAATTTAATAAATGGTGCAGGTAAAATACAAGCAACAAAAAAATATATATGCAAAATACAAAGGCAAAAACAAGCCAAAAAAACAAAGCCCGGTATCTCATTATTGTAAAAGGCTTTTCGCAAAAAGAGGCTGCAAAAGTTGTGGGCGTTTCGGAAAAAACAATGACAGCATGGGCAAAAAAATATAACTGGCAGGATGCCATGTTAAAGGTTGTAAAGCACAAAGGCGGCTTAAATGGATTTATGGAAGATTTTTTTATTTATGTACGATCTGCGGCCCCGGCTCTTTTAGAAGACATTAAAAAGCATTGGTTTGGATTTTTAAAAAACCATGAAAAAGAGATTAATAACTAATTGCGGGAATAAGCAATACAGTGAGAACTGTGATTATGTGTAAAGAAGAAAACCCGCCGTTTCTACGGTGGGTTTTTTATTTATTTTGGCAGTCGTTAATGGTAAATGTATATTTGTATAGCTATACACAATCACACAAAGCATCTTCACGGCTCCTTATTCCACCAACAGTATTTTTTTTAGAAAGTTGTTTTAAAGCAACACAGTAAATATTTTCATATTTCTATTTTTGAGTAGAAAATCCCGGCCATTTCTATGGCTGGTTTTTTTTGAAGTTTAATGGGAATACTACTTTTTCCTTAAAAATCAAAAAAATAATTTATTTTTGATTATTCTTTCAATCAATAACGAGCCAAAAGCCGTTGCCCCTTTACACTTTTCACACTTTCACAAAGACTTTTTAAGTAAAATGCTTAAATGAATATTTAAGGCATTTTGAAATATAGCAACAAACTGAAAACAGTTAGTGCTGTTTTTTG
>JAYVJU010000045.1:0-4320 GCA_043769035.1 Ferruginibacter sp. | reverse complement strand
TGCAGAATAGTACGGAGTAGGCTCACCTAAATAATCCCAACCACTCCATACAAACTCGCCTGCCACAAAAGGATGTTTATCCTGCGATGCAAAAACTTTATCGGCCGATGCACCAAATGGAGCAGTGTATAATTCGTAAGCACTCACATATTTATTTACAGGATCGCCACCGGTACTGTCGCTAACCGGCGCACCAATGCCACTTGTTACAGGAAAAATATAAGTACCCCTTGTACTGAAAGCTGATGCTGTTTCGCTACTCACAATTAATTTATCAGGAAACTGTTTTTGAAAAGCCGGATACAATGGCGTTGTTCTTATACCCCTAAGATGTGCGTATGCTGGTGCATCTCTAATACCTTCGCCCTGGTAATTTAAACTTATTATGTCTGATTCTTTTGGAAAGGGCATGTGTGGCTTTGCATAATTCATAGATGCGGTCGCTGGCCTTGTATTATCCTCTTCCTTCACAATATCATGCAGCCTTTTTGCAATAATTGCACCGGTATCAGCCGTATATTGTTCACCCACTTCATTTCCAAAACTCCATGCAATTACTGATGGGTGATTACGGTCTCGTCTTATAAAACTTCTTGTATCCGCTTCATACCAATCAGGAAAAATCAAGTGAAAATCATGCGGTGTTTTTTTGCGTTCCCAGCTATCGAATATTTCATCCATCACTAAAAAACCCATGCGGTCAGTAAGGTCAAGCAATTCCGGTGCCGGTGGATTGTGGGACATGCGAATAGCATTGCAGCCTAATTCTGCTAAAATTTCTAACTGCCTTTCTGCCGCCCTTGTATTAAACGCTGCCCCCAATGCTCCTAAATCGTGATGTTGATTTACGCCTTGAAAACGAACGGGCTTATCATTTACCAGCAAACCTTTTACCGGGTCAAATTGTAATGAGCGAATTCCAAATTGGGTTTCATATTCATCAATTTGTTTTCCGTTTGCAAACAATTTTGTAACTGCTACATAAAGATTTGGTTTTTGCGAAGGCGGTGGCCCCCACAATAATGGATTTTTTATACTAACTGAATTTTCCAGTTTTATTTTTTTACCCGACTGTACTACAGCAACCGTTTTGGGAAAACTTACTATTTTATTTTTACGGCTTTGTAAATTATTTTGTAAAAAATATATTTCCGTTACTACTTCAATATTTTTATCAGCAGTTAATTTATTTTCAATTTCTACAGCAATATCAACCGTGGCAGCAGCTGCAGAAACATTTTTTGCTGTAACAAATGTTCCCCAATGCGCTATATGCACAGCGTTTACTTTTGTTAACCACACATTGCGGTATATGCCGCCGCCGGGATACCATCGGGCAGAGTAGTTAGGATTATCAACCCGTATGGCCAATTGATTATCGCCACCTAATTTTAAATATGGTGTAAGATTAAGGCGAAAAGAATTATAACCATAAGGCCATCCACCAACCAGGTTGCCATTAAGCCACACCATTGCGTATGACATGGCACCATCTATATCTAAATAAATATTTTTAGTTGCATCTGCAGCGGTAATGTTTATTTTTTTTCTGTACCAACCTACGCCTTGCACAGGAAGACGGCCCATACCGCCACCAACTGTTGCATTGGCTTCTTTATAAAATGGCCCTTTAATAGCCCAGTCATGCGGCAGGTTTACTTTTTCCCAGGCTGCATCGTTAAAATTATTTTTTACAAAAGAAAAATCATTACCAGGATTCCCTTCAGGACGTTGATGATGTTTTTCCGGGTCTTTAATAAAATCATTTGCAACAGGTAAAATCCAGTTTTTCAACACCTGTTCAGAAGAGTTAATTATAACAGCTTCGGTAGGTTTTGAATCGGCAACTTTATTATCATTACGGTCGGTAACTTCCGGTCGAATATCATAAATTAATTTATCAGCACCTTCAGTATAGCGCATAAATTTCCATCCTGTATTAATGCTAAGCCGTTCCCTTAATGGCAATGCATCTTTTTTAATTCCTTGTGCAATTACCATTAACGGTGCAACCGGTAAGATGACGAAAAACATCTTATTGAATACAGTTCTAAAAAAATTCGATAATAATTTTGTAAACATTAAATGCTGTTCTGTTTTTTACTTTTTAAAAAAACAGGAGAGATTTGGTTGTCTCCCCTGTTTTCTAGTTTTTCAAAAAAAGAAATAATAATTTTCAGTTGAATTAATACCCTGGATTTTGCGCTAATACGGCACCCCTGTTTCTTTCAATTTCTGACTGTGGTATTGGCCAAAGATTGTATTTGGTTAATGCTGCACTGGCGTAAAATGGATTACATTTTACTACCCTGTCGTACCATTTGCCTAAACGCATTAAAGTAAACATTCTTTTTTCTTCCACACCTAACTCCCTTATTCTTTCATCAAGAATATAATCAATATTAACGTTACCGGCAGTAACAGGTGCTGCATTAGACCTTGCCCTTACTACATTAATATCTGTTGCTGCAGCAGCTGTGTTGGCAGCACCTAAATACGCCTCTGCCCTTAGCAAATAAGTTTCTGCCAGGCGGAATAAATATTGGTCCTGATAAGTAAATCCGGCACCATTTTTTAATCCTAACGGATATGCACCTGATAAAAGATTAGCAGGATGACCACCTGGCTCTGTACATTTTGTTTGGTAAGGATAGATAGCCCTGCTGGGTACACCTGAACTTAATGTAGCACCGCTTGTACCTTTTGTATTGGCTGGCATATTATGAAAATCAAGTATTGTATTAAATAAAGGGCTTGCAGGGTTATTGCATAAAAATCTTCTTACAAAATTATGATTGGCATTTCTGATATCATTTACAGGGTCTGCTGCATAAACACTGTCTTGAAAATATTTGGAAGGCGCAAAAAATCCAACACCTCTTCCACCTGTATAGTCGCTGGTAGGCCAACGGAAAGGAGACACACCATTAACCGTTACATCACGTATGAGTGGCGCATGTACTCTTTCTAAAGAAAAACCATCGCCGCTTGCAAAACCTGTGGTAGAAATTGCTGCACCACCAGGTATATCTGTTTCTAATTGAATTACCCAGATAGCTTCTGTGTTATTGGTACCACCTTTTCTGTTCTGGTTGCCCTTGCGAAATAAATCCCAATACACATCACCGGGGGTTTCTGTTCTGCGGCTACCAAAACGTGCCGTCATTAATGCCATGCCCGGCGTACTGATTACTACAGTTGCTGCAGTAACAGCATTCGTAAATTGCCCATCGGCAATATATACTTCGGCCAGTAAATGATTGGCCGCCTGGCTGCTTATTTCTCCATCTTTTGTAGCAGGAATAGCAGTAATTGAAGGCAGGTTAGCTGCAGCAAAAACTAAATCGGAAATACATTGTGTATATACTTCTTTTCTGGTTGCTCTTGTATAATCAACTTTTGGGGCAGTAACTTCATTTATTTCTAACGGTACGCCACCCCATATATAAGCTAAACTCCTGTATGCAAAAGCCCTGAAAAATTTACCTCTTGCTTCAAACAATTTTTTGTCTGCATCATTCATTTGCGATGCCGGAATACGGCTTATAACTGTATTTGCCTCTGCCACAATTTTGTATAACGCCGTCCAGTGGCTGGATACAATACTTGAAGTAGTGCTGAATTCACCAACAAGGTTTGCAGGAAAAGCCGCAGGCACATAAAACGCCATATCTGTTCTGTAAGCATATTCCATTGGTGCATTATCGTTGGTTGTATAAAACTCGGCACGTACTAACCTGTACAGGTTATTTACAGAGGCTGTAAAATCGGCTGTAGTTTTAAATGCATTGGTAGCACTTAAAAAGTCCTGCGGGGTTTCATCTAAAAATGTTTTTTTACAGGAAAATGTTCCGGTAAAAAGAACAAGCAGTATTAAATATGATTTTATTTTTTTCATTTCAGTATTTTTTAAACAACATTAATTAATAGGTTACATGTACTCCAACTGTAAATGCCCTTAGTACCGGCCTTCCGTCTAACTGCAGGCCCTGGCCTGTTTCAGGATCCCATCCTTCCCAATTGGTCCATGTAGCAAGGTTTTTTCCACTTACATAAAAGTTAATTGCCTGCGCTTTAATTTTATTAAGCATTTTAGCCCCTAACTGATAAGAAAGAGAAACATCCTGTAGCCTGATAAAACTTCTGCTTTCATAGAGAGCAGGGTCTATGCTGGAGCGGCTGCCTGAAATATTTCTAGGATATTTACCGTTTGGATTTCGAGGCGACCAAAAATCTGTTGCAGTAAATTCATTATTACGTACCGAATTATCTTCACGGAAATAAGAGCGGGCACTATTACCCAAAAACCCATCTTTACCC
>JAYVJU010000044.1:0-9746 GCA_043769035.1 Ferruginibacter sp. | reverse complement strand
AAATTGGTAAAAGCCTATTTTGAAAAAGTGTATCCGGATATGGATTTTGAAAGGGTATATGCCAGCGATATGAAAAAAATGGTAAAGTGGTACGAAGTGCTGGCTAAAAATAATATTGAAATAAAATTATCGGAGCATGTGGAAGGCGAAAACCCCGAAGCTGTTGCAAAACCTAAGGCTACTGCACCTGTAACAAAAGGTGCTGCAGTGAACAATGCGCCAGCCCGTAAAATAAATACACCACGTAAAATGGCTTAATAAAGTTGAACAGGTTTGAGAAGTTAAAGCTGGTGCTTTACTTTTCTAACCTTTTTTAAAACCAGCCCCGTTTTCTAAAAATCCTTAACATTGCCAGGGGGATAAAAAGCATAAGCCCAACAGAAATAAAGAAGCCCCATTTATTGTGCAACAATGGAATCGTTTCAAAATTCATCCCGAATATGCCACCAATTACTGTGGCAGGGGCAAGCAGGCAGGTAACAACGGTCATTACTTTCATCACCTCATTCATCTTTAAATTTACATTACTTAAATAAAGGTCGTTAAGGTTCATCATCATATCCCGGTAGTTTTCTGCCAGGTCGTTTGCCTGTACAATATGATCGTACACATCTTTAAAATACTTTTCTGTTTTTTCTTCTATCAATTCATTTTCGCTGCGTAAAATACCGTTTACCAATTCCCGTACCGGTGCTATGCTTCTTTTTAAAATGATCATTTCTTTACGCAGCATATTTATTTTAGCCAAAGTACGGGTATTGGCATTGCGTACAATATCTTCTTCCAGGCCTTCAATTTTTTCGCCCAGTTTTTCCATCACTACAAAATAATTATCCACTATCAGATCTATAAGCGAATAAAAAAGAAAATCTGCTTTGTTTTGGCGAACCTTGCTGCTGTGGATTTTTAACCGCTCCCGTAACGGGTTAAATACATCCCTATGGGCATCTTCCTGAAAACTGATTACAAAGTTTTTACCCAGCACAATACTTATCTGTTCAATTTCCACCGCAGAATCTTTTTCATTAAAGTACAGCATATTCAACAGGCAAAACAACAGGCCATTAATTTCATCCATTTTTGGCCGCTGGCCCTGGCTTAAAATATCTTCGGTAATTAAATTATGTATGCCGTAATGGGCACAAATTTTTTCAACATCGGCTTTACGCAGTCCATCTACATTTATCCAGGTTGTTTTAGGAGATTCCAGAAACGGAAAACACTCCGGTATTTCTTTAAGTTCTTTTACATCGGCCTTTACCACATCATAATCGTAAACAAAAATCTTTATCTCTTCCGGCTCTTTTCTTACTGCAGTAATGGTTGGGTTTACCTGCAATACTTTTTTAGTACGCAGTAACTCCAGCGGATTTAATATGTAAGAGAAATATTTTTTACTCTGTTCAAACATATGATGAAGATAAAAACAAATTATTGAATATTTTGTAATCTATTTTTCATTGCATGCAACCGGTATTTTTAAAATCATGCTCACAAAAAAACCGGAAGTTATTTCTCCCGGTTTTAATTTAATATTTTCAGTTGTACTTATTTTTTCTTTAAAAGCAATTTGGCATTTACCCACTCGTTTGAGGCATCGGTAAAAGCAATTACCTTATCCCAGTTTTTTGCTGGCTCAAAATTATGCAGGTAGTGCTTTTTAACTTTTACGGTAACCAGTTTGTCGGTTGCGGTTGCTTCTACAGTAAAAAATCCACTTTCTGTTTCCACTTTTTTATTTAATGCCGCAATACCTTCTGCTGTGTAGCCGTCGGGTATTTCCAGATCAATATTATACTCAATACTTCTTGCAAAAGGCATGTACACATCTATATCTCTTTTACGCTGTTCCTGTTTTATTACTAATGGCTGGCCCTGTATCTTTCCTATTTCAACAATAATATTATTGCCGGCTTTTTTTACCAGGCCACCTAAATTAAAAGAAGAGCTGTACACAAAGTCGGGGGCTGTATGCCTTACCCCAAGATTGTTAACTTTATACTCTTTAAGCTCTGTAACCTCCTGCTCAAGCCATTCTTTAGCTTCTTTTACAAAAGCATCTTTTTGTTTTTTTCTGGCTTCGGCAAAAGCACTTCTCACTTCATCAACATATTTTTTACTTTTTTTACCGTCTTCCAGTTCTTCTATCAGCGATTTTTCTTCATTAAATGCTTTTCTTTCTGCCTCATAAAAATCTTCGTACAGGATCAGGTTTTTCTGCTCATCAGCTTTATAATATCCTTTTAAAGTTGTAGAACGTTTTACTGCAAGATTATTTTTATCGGCAGTTAATGACAGTTTAAGGTTTTCGATATGTGCATTTTTAGCAGCGGTACTTACCGGCACTTTCGGGCCATCTGTAATATTGGTAAGCCCCATCATTTTTTTAATACCCATTATAGCGTTGGGATGGTCGAACGTAAAACTTTTGGTGTTGGCAGCGCCTTCAATTTCGCTTGGTATGGAAAAAGGCACATCAAAAATTGTTTTTATAACTAAAAACTTATTTACGCCTGTTAAGTACGTTGCTGTAGTAAGGTCGCTGGAGCTCATAATTTCCGACATGCGTAAGCCCATACGGTCGTTGGTTACTAAAATTGCAGGATCGAGACCAGCGGCTTTTAAAGTACAGAACAAAGGAAACGACAAACCATTGTAGGTATTATAACCAGAGCTGATTTTATCACCAAGCCTGTCGATACTAAAATTGAGTAGCTTGGTAAAACGCAGGGTATAAAAAAGCTGTGCTGCTTTATCTTCATCACTCAGTTCTTTAAAAGATATATCTGCCTGTTTTGATTTTTTCTTGGCATCGCTTTCAATATCATCATATTCTGCTTTTGCTGCCTTCATCCAGTAACCATTATAATAACTTGTAGAAAGGTCGCTGGCCTTATCTGCTAAAAATTCTTCACTGTCCGTATTTTTGGCTACTTCGCCGGGTTTTTTAGTATCCATCCATTTACTGCCTAATCCTTTATAGCCTAACGAAATGTTCATACGTATAAAAGGCAGCTGCATACCTGGCGCTACCCATAATGATGTTTCAAAAGGCGGCAGGTTGGTTTTTTCAACATCTACAATAATATCTTTCTCATCGTTTTTACTAACCTTTAATTCCGGGGCACCATTATAGCTGCGGTATTCAATGGCATATTTTTTTCCTAACTGTGCATGAAAAGAAAGACTTAAGATTGGTGCATCATCAAACAACAACACCCGGTAAGGCTTATTGGTCATGTCGTTGGTGAGGTTCTGTTCAGTGGCAATAAAATAATCGAGTATATCGCCGGGTTGCAGATCGGGTATTGCCACTTTAGCTTTTTTTTCTGCTGCACCATCTTTGGTAAGCACAATATCATCTGCATTAATTTCTTTAATGCTGCCATTTGCTTTTATTACTCTTACGCCTACATAAGAAGTTGTTTTATCAGAGGTATAAAAGCCACTCGTTCTTTCAAACTGCGTAAAACTTATTTCAGAATAATCGGTTACTGCATTTTTATCATTTACTTTAACCATTTCTCTTACCACTTCGGTAAGTGTCTGTTCTTTTTTTGGGCCAAAGCCAAAACCGTAAAATGCAAATTTTGATTTACTGTCGGCTGTAAGTTCGGTATGGTGTGCAATAATAATTTTTGAAGCGCCTGCATATTGCTGTGGAATATCTTTTACTTTAAACTGCGGCTTTTCCCATGCCCACACGGCCTTACGCATTTCTTCTGATTCCTTGCGGTATTTTTCAGCGTCTTTAGACTGTGCGTTTACTGTTGTGAAAGCTGCAGAAAAAACAACTGCAACTGATAAAAGAAAATATTTCATTCGGTTTTAGTTTTTTTGTGTGAGTACAATTTGCTGATTATAAAAATTGGTGAGTTGTTCAATGTCTTTATTCCACTGCGAAAAATTTTCGGGTTTTATTTCTGACTGGTTGAGGATGATCTCGTTTTTATATACCACTTTTCCGCCCACATTATTATAGGAGGCATTAAAACTATAGCCCGGTTGCTTAATAAATAATTTTTCCGGCAATGTACTTACCGTTTTACCTGCAGGTATCTGTATTTCGGTTTCAAACACCAGGTTATTTTTAAAATTAAACCAGTAAGGCAGTTTTCTTTTAGCTGTATCTATTTTATAATTTTCAAGATTGCGGCGGTTGTCTGCATCTAAATAAGTATCCTTATCAAAAACAGTAAGTACATCTTTCCACAATACATCATACTCCACTTTAAGGTCGGCATTATAATTAGAAAGATTATCCACTTTTAAATTACTAATTTCAAAATTCTGTTTGCCTTCGGCTAAAAATTGTTTTAAGGCATTTTCCTGTTTATCCTGTTTAATATCATTTAAGCCCGATAACATCCATTCTTTATTTTCTCCCTTCCATATTTGTGTTACATGGCCTTTAAGGCTGTTACCTTCTATGGCAAACTTTCTTGATTCTGTTGCTGTATTTTGTAAGTACGTGGCTACAGGTACTTTTTCCAATGTATACTGGTTGCCGTTTTCTATCAGTGTTTGCCTGCCCTGTATTCTTTCGGCAATTTCGCCATATCCAATATATTTTTCGGTAGCATCTAAAAATACCGGCTTGCCTTTATTCATCCAGGCACATATCATATGATTATCTACCGAAAGTGAAGGTGTGCTGTAATCGTAAGCAATATGTTTTGTACCTATCCAGCAGCGGCGGGCATCTAAATTAATAGAACGTAACATTACTGTAAGCAGGTTGGCCATTCCTTTACAATCGCCATATTTTTTTCTTAATACTTCCTGTGCCTTCTCAGGCTTAAATCCTGCAATACCATTTTCAAAAGCAATGTATCTTATATTATCCTGCACCCATAAAAAAATCGCTTTTACTTTTTCTTCATCAGTTTTTAATCCTTTAATAATATCTTCTGTTTTTTCTTTTACAGCTTTTTCGTCGTTACCAATTTGTGCAACCAGGCCTTTATACCAGTCGTATTGTTCTTTAACTGTTTTAAAGTAAACATAGTTTTCATCTTTTGGCTGCGCCGATTTACACATCACTAAAATATGCGGTGTAAAATAACTTGGACCAGGCGCCGAATGTTCGTTACGCATAGCCGGAATGTTTTTCATAGTGTAAGTGTACACCGTCTCATCACCATCGGGGCTTACGCTTTTTTTAATATTGAACTGCTTAAAATTAAATTCTTTTATCTCCAGCTGCATCCACGAAGGAACGATGACCTTAACTTCCTGCTCCAGTATTTCCTTGTCATCCATAAAATATACGCTGGTAAAATAACGGGGGTCAGAAGTTGTTTTTTTAAATACTACTTCAGATGTACTCCCTTTTTTTTGCAGCGGTAACATAAAATAACAAACATGTGCATCGGAGTAAAAAATTCCATCGGAATTGTAGTACTCGTATTTTGGAACAATGCCATGCTTTTTAGAATCGTTCACATAAATGTTAACATCATCAATAGATTCTATGTCATTATAAAACTCCACCACCTGTACATCTGTTCTGTAACTATTGCAGGTATAAAGCCTGCGGCTTTCTTCCTTTATCTGCACCGGATGTTCGGCATTGCCTTTTACAAATTTGAATTCTTTGGTTGATTTGCTGATGACAACATTTTTATCATCGGCATCATCTGTTTGTGCTGCTAAAAATTTTGTGGCTGTAAAAAGTATACTAAAGAGTAGTATTTTTTTCATTTGCATTTTTTAGAGTATAAATAACGGAATATAGTATTAAAAAGTATGCATTAACATACTACTGAATATTTTTTACAATAATTCGTACAAAGCCCTCAGTTTTTCCCTGGTCATTATTTTTTCCCAGTCTTTGCCCAGTGCATTTTCCCAAAGGGGTTTCATGCCCAGCGATACGTTAATCATTTTGTCAAAATCTTCATCACTTAAGTTGGCACAAATATTTTGTGGTATATCAATATTGTTCTTTTCCACCATCAGTTTAAATTCTTTTACACCTTCGGGATAATAATCCTGCAATTTATCAAACACAATGCAGTTACCCACACCATGTTTAGTGCCCAGTAAATAACTTAAGCCATAGCTTATGGCGTGGGCAACACCAACCTGTGAGTAAGCAATACTCATACCGCCTGCGTAAGAAGCCATCATTAGTTTGTCATCGCTGTCGGCATCCCAGCCGGTTTTATTCACATATACTTCCCTGCAAAGCTGCAACGCCTTTTCGCCATAGCTTTTACTAAATTCGTTTAAGTAGGTGCCGGTTAAACTTTCAATGCAATGAATATAACAATCCATCCCTGTATAAAAACGCTGGTTAGCGGGAGCATCGGCAGTAAGTTCGGGGTCTAATACAATCTGGTCAAACGGCGTAAAATCACTGTTCATACCCAGTTTTTTTGTTGGGCCGGTTAATACCGTTGTTCTGCTTACCTCGGCACCGGTTCCACTTAATGTTGGAATACCCACTTTATATACGCCGGCCTTTTTCACTAAGTCCCAACCCTGGTAATCGGCAGAAGAACCGGGATTATTCATCATTAAACCAACAGCTTTGGCAAGGTCCATTGCCGAGCCGCCGCCAATACCAATTACGCCGCTTACTGTACCAAACTCGTCTTTTAGCTGGTTGGCTAAACTATCTACGTAAGTGGTTTTTGGTTCGTAGGTAACATCTACAAAAATTATTTTATCATTGCCTCTTAGCGGCACTCTTTGTGCAAGCGGTTTGCCTTCAAAAAAATGATCTACCAAAAAAACCATTGGGGCACCGGGTTTTCTGTGTGGTGCAATAATTTCATCTAACTGGTTAAAACTGCCACGGCCATAAATTACATAGCCAACCATTTTAAAATTGCGGAATGCCATCAAATACGTTTTTGAAACGCTAAATTACAAGAAAAATAAGTGCCGTAGGGTATTGGCGGTTTACAAAAAATAAAGCATCTTGTTATAAAATAAACAGTATGCCCCAGCAGCAACAGTCCATTACAGTAAGCGGTTTAGATACAGCAACGATACTTGCCATAAGCTACAGTGCTTTTAAACAATTAAACTGGGAGGTTTTATTTGCCGGAGATGAGAAACTGCTTGGCGCCACGCCAAAAAGCTGGAAGACAAACAGCCAGCAAATAATTGCTACCGGAGCAGATGGCCTGCTTACTGTAAGCAGTGAAATGATACAAAACGAATCTTTTGACCTGAGTGGAAGGAATAAAAAAAATATTGCCGCTTTTTTAAATGCTTTTGAAAAATGCAGAAATACTGTTACAGAAACCAGCCTGCAACAAAACCTTACCGCTATAAATGAATTGAGGATTAAAACGCAGCAGGTTGCAGAACAGGAGGTAAAAGATGCCGAAGAAATTGATGCCGCCATGAATTTATCAAAGAGTAATTTATATGTTACTTATGCAATAATTGCTATAAATGTGCTGGTATTTATTTTAATGGCAGTAAATGGGGCTGGTATAATGGAGACAAATGGCTTAGTGCATGTCAGCTGGGGCAGCAATTATACACCCCTTACCCTTAGTGGCGATTGGTGGCGGCTTGTAAGCAATATTTTTATTCATTTTGGTATTATTCATTTGCTGATGAACATGTACTGCCTGCATATGGTTGGTGTTTATTTAGAACCAATGCTGGGAAAGGTAAAATATATAACAGCCTATTTATGTACCGGCGTACTGGCAAGTATTGTAAGCTTGTGGTGGCATAAAGAAGGTGTAAACAGTGCTGGCGCTTCCGGTGCTATTTTTGGCATGTATGGTTTGTTTTTAGCATTGCTTACTACTAATCTTATTCCAAAACAGGTACGCCAGCCACAGTTACAGAGCATTGGCATTTTTGTAGTGTATAATTTGGTTTATGGTATGAAAGGTGGTGTAGATAATGCCGCACACGTTGGCGGTTTACTAAGCGGTTTTGTTATTGGATACCTGTATGTGTTAGCTATAAAAAAAGAAAAAGAAAACCTGCAGGCCGCTTGGGTATTACCATTGGTTGTATTGCTAAGCATTGGAGGTGCTTACAGCTATTTGCAACAAAATAAAATGGGTAACGAAGACAGAAATAAGATATTGGCTGATGTAAAAGATGCCGGCTATAAAGACAGTGAAAAATTCAATGCCACACTTAATGCATTTACAGTAATAGAAGATAAAGCAATTGCTCCATTAAGCGACACCACATTAACCGACCCGGAATTAAGAAACAAAATAGACAGTTTGTGTTATCCTTTATGGGCAGAAGCGGAAATAAAACTTAAATCAACAAGTACTTACGAAGTTTCTCCGGCCATGCATACAAAAGCAGATAAACTTTTAGAATACATCGGGCTTAGAAAAAAAGAACTGGACATTTTTATTATAATGATTGATACCGGCAAACAAGATGAGCTGATGCCACAACTAAATGAGGTAAGAAAAGCTATTAATAGTTTAGTTGCAGAACTGTAGAAACTCTATAACATCTTCACTGCCCGTTCTAAATCTTCCGGGGTATCAATCTCTACACCCATATATTGTGTAACCACCATTTTTAGCGGTACGCCATTTTCCAAATAGCGGAGGCACTCCACTTTTTCGGCAGCTTCCAACGGTGTCATAGGCCAGTTGGTAAAATTAATAAGCGCCTGCTTACGGAATGCATACACACCAATATGTTCGTAATAAATTGACGCTGCATTTTTATCTCTTGGATAAGGTATAACACTACGGCTGAAAAACAAGGAGTTCATATTTTTATCAACCGCTACTTTTACATAGTTGGGGTCGTTAATAAATTTTTCGTCAAATAATTGCTGCATCAACGATGCCACCTGCACCTTTTCATCGGTAAAACAACCTAATAATTTTTGCAGGGGTTCTTTTTGTACAAAAGGTTCATCACCCTGTACATTTACCACAATATCCACTTCCATGTCAGCAATAGCTTCTGCAATGCGGTCACTGCCGCTTTCGTGTGTTTTAATACTCATTTTTGCTTTACCGCCATGTGATACGATCTCATTAAAAATAATTTCACTGTCGGTAACCACCATCACTTCATCAAATAAGCCTGTGGCAACAGTATTGTCGTAGGTATGGCGGATAACGGTTTTATCTTTCAGTAACTGCATCAGCTTTGCAGGAAAACGTGTGGCAGCGTATCGTGCCGGAATCATAGCGATTGTCTTCATCAAAAAAAATTAATAAAAACAAAGTTACCAATATTATAGCACGCCGGGGCGCTGAGAACGCAGGGGAAAACATTTCTTTTCTCTGTTATCACTTTTTAAAACAAATTGAATTCCCTATATTTGAATACCTGACTTTTTTTCGATTGCAAGCCTTAATTTTTTAAACTTAACTGTTATGCAAGCAAGCGAACTGTTGCAATCGTATTTGGTTGATGCCAACACCTGGGATGAGATGTATAAAGATGCATCCGTAAGGGAGCAATATAAAAAAGCACTCGATTTTTTACAGCAACTTTCTATAGATGAACTGAACAAAAAAGAGGAACTGGCCAAACGCCTGTTTATGAGCCAGGGTATTACTTTTACCGTGTACAGTGATGGCGAAGGCATTGAAAAAATATTTCCATTCGACATTATTCCCCGTATTATCACTGCTGCCGAATGGGATTTTATTGAAAAAGGAATTAAACAACGGCTGAAAGCCCTCAATCTTTTTTTAAAAGATATTTACAGCAACCAGTTTATTATTAAAGATGGTGTAATGCCGGCGCAAATGATTTACAGTTGTCCGCATTACCTTAGG
>JAYVJU010000043.1:0-14608 GCA_043769035.1 Ferruginibacter sp. | reverse complement strand
TATCCGCTTGCATTTAAAGAAAACCACCAGGGTTATATTGACAGCATCATTAATGAAATGCTACCCGTAATTGCCAAAGAAAAATTAGCGGACTATATAGATGTGTTTTGCGAAACCGGTTTCTTTTCTCCCGAAGAAATGGAAGCAATATGTAAAGCAGGCATGAGTTACGGATTAAAACCTAAGCTGCATGTTAACCAATTAAATTCTATTGGCGGAATTGAGGTTGCAATAAAACTCAATGCAGTTTCGGTTGATCATTTAGAAACACTAACTGATGCAGAAATTTCGCTTCTGTCTTCGCAAAGCCCTTCCCCTTTTGGGGGAAGATGGATGGGGGCCTGTACGTTACTTCCTACTGCGGCATTCTTCCTGCGGATGCAATACCAGCCCGCCAGAAAATTAATTGATAATAATTGTGCCATTGCTTTAGCCAGCGATTATAATCCCGGCTCTTCTCCCAGTGGCAATATGAATTTTGTGGTGGCACTCAGCTGTATTCAAATGAAAATGCTGCCCGAAGAAGCAATTAATGCTGCCACCATCAATGGAGCTTATGCCATGGAATTGCAAAACGAAGTGGGCAGTATTACCATTGGTAAAAAAGCAAATTTTATTTTTACAAAACCAATTGCTTCATTAGCATACCTGCCTTATTCTTTTAGTAATAATTTAATTGATAAGGTAATGATTGGCGGGGAATTTATTTCTTAACCATTAGGAACACAGTAAGAACCACAAAGTCCGCAAAGAAAACCTTCGTGTTCCTTGTGTTTACCTTTGTGTTCTTTGTGGTTCAATTTTCTTAATTTTAAAATAAAAAGCATGCAACTAATAGAATGTGTTCCCAACTTCTCCGAAGGAAATGATTTAAATATCATCAAACAAATAACGGATGAAATTGAAAAAGTAGAAGGTGTACGTTTATTAAATGTTGACCCTGGTAAAGCTACCAACAGAACTGTAGTAACTTTTGTTGGCGAACCGGCCAATGTAATTGAAGCTGCTTACCGGGCCATAAAAAAAGCAGGTGAATTAATTGATATGAGCAAACATAAAGGTGAGCATCCCAGAATGGGCGCAACAGATGTTTGTCCGCTGATACCTATTGCAAACATCAGCATGGAAGAAACTGCAGTCTTTGCACAGCAATTAGCGAAAAGGGTAGGAGAAGATTTGCAGCTACCCATTTATTTATACGAAGCGGCACAACCCAAAAAAGAACGCAATAATTTATCGGTAATACGTGCTGGTGAATATGAAGGCTTCTTTAAAAAAATAAAACTCCCCGAATGGAAACCCGATTTTGGTCCAGCTGAATTTGATGCCAAACGTGGTGGTACTGTAATTGGCGCAAGAGATTTTTTAGTGGCGTATAATATCAACCTTAACACAACATCAACCCGCCGTGCCAATGCCATTGCATTTGATGTACGTGAGGCAGGAAGAAAAATTGAAGTAAACGGAGAAAAAGTAAATCAACCCGGTACATTAAAAAGCGTAAAAGCAATAGGATGGTTTATTGAAGAATATGGTGTTGCACAAATTAGTATGAACCTTACCAATATCAATATTACTCCGGTGCATATTGCATTTGATGAGGTATGCAACAAAGCCACTGCAAGAGGCATAAGAGTTACAGGAAGCGAACTTGTGGGATTAATTCCATTAAAAGCCATGCTGGATGCCGGTAAATATTTTTTGCAAAAACAAAATCGTAGTATTGGTGTAAGCGAAAAAGAATTGATCAAGATTGCCATCAAATCGATGGGGCTTGATGAACTTGGTGCTTTTAAACCCGAAGAAAGAATTATTGAATACTTATTAGCCAGCAAAGCTGATAGTAAATTAATAAGTATGCAGCTTGATGCTTTTGCCGACGAAACTGCCAGCGAAAGCCCTGCACCGGGCGGCGGTTCTATTGCAGCTTATGTAGGTGCGTTGGGTGCAAGCCTTGCAACAATGGTGGCTAATTTATCTTCTCATAAAAAAGGCTGGGACGAACGTTGGGAAGAATTTAGTAACTGGGCAGCCAAAGGTCAGCAATACAAAAACGAATTACTGAAATTAGTTGATGCCGACACCGCTGCCTTCAATAAAATTATGGAAGCATTTGCTTTACCAAAATCTACCGCAGAAGAAAAAACTAAGCGTACTGACGCTATACAAGCCGCAACAAAATACGCCATCGAAATTCCTTTTAAAGTAATGGAAACAGCGGCGGCTAGTATGGATCTAGTAAAAGCTATGGCAAGTATTGGCAACCCCAATTCGGTTAGCGATGCCGGAGTAGGCGCCTTATGCATACGCAGCGCAGTAATGGGTGCTTTTATGAATGTGCGTATAAATGCCAGTGGCTATAATGATAAAGTTTATGTGAATGATATTATTGCCAAAGGGAAAGCGATAGAAGATGCAGTGATAGCGGAAGAAGCACAGGTGTTGCAGATAGTAAATGAAAAGATCGGGCTTTAACCATACTTCATAACTTTAAACTCTAAAAATTTTATATCTTTCCATACTAAAAATTCATTCACCCCAACTTTTAAAACTTATAACTATGGCACTTTGGATTATTCTTGGCGTGGTAGTCTTGCTAATTCTTTGGATTATTGGCATGTACAATGGCATGGTAAAAGCCAAAATAAAAATTGATAATGCCTGGAGCGATATCAGTGTGTTCTTAAAAAAACGTTTCGACCTTATACCAAATTTGGTAAGTACCGTAAAAGGCTATGCAGCACATGAAAGCCAGACGTTAGAAAAAGTTGTACAGGCACGCAATGCAGCTGTAGCCGTACCTACAGGCGATGTTGCCGGTATGGCTGCCGCCAACCAGCAACTGGGTGGTGCATTAAGAGGATTGCTGGCCATTGCAGAAAGCTATCCTGATTTAAAAGCCAATGCACAGTTTTTAGAGTTGCAAACTGCTTTACAAAATATTGAAGGCGATCTCAGCAATTCACGCCGCTATTATAATGCTACTGTACGGGATTTTAATACCGCCATTCAGCAATTCCCCGGCGTACTGGTTGCCAATATCGGGGGCTTTAAAGCAAGGGAGTTTTTTGAACTGGAAAGTAAAGAAGAAGCAAAAAATGTAGAAGTAAAGTTTTAAACCACGTATAGTGAAAAGACTACTGCTGTTTTTTTTCTTTGCCCTTATAATAACTTTTGCAGCTACTGCACAGGGCGGCTATACCATTAAGCAATATCATGTTGCAGTATTGGTAAATAAAGATGCATCATTAGATATTACCGAAACTATCGACGTGTATTTTAGCGAAAGCCGCCACGGTATTTTCAGAATCATTCCTTACAAATACAAATTGTCGCCATTAAAAAATGGAACCGAAAAAGCCGATCGGCAATTAGAATCCAATGGCTATGCCCAAACTATTATTGAAGATATTGATGTACAAGGCTGGAAGTATTCAGTAAATAATAAAGGCGATTATAAAGAGATTAAGATTGGCGACAAGAAAAAATATGTAGAAGGCAACCAGCAATACATTATCCGTTACAAATTACTCAACGCCATAAATTTTTTTAAAGAAAAAGCAGAACTGTACTTTAATGTTATTGGTGATAAATGGGATACTGAAATTGAATCCGTTAATTTCTCCATAGAATTTTATGATGCTCTGCCCGGCAGGCCTGAATATTTTGCAGCAACCGGCGCTTATGGTTCGCAGCAAAATAATACCACCACACAATGGGTTGGTAATAAAATTTTTTCCGGTAAAACCAATACACCATTACAAGCCAACCAAGGTGTAACTGTAGGCATCGTATTACCTAAAGAATTTTTAACGCAGCAAAATTATATGCTGCGTGGCATGAAATGGTTATTGCTGCCCGGTGCAGTTTTAGCATTCATGTTTTTAGTATGGCGCCGGTGGGGTAAAGATGAAAAGCTTACCATCACTACAGAATTTTATCCACCCAAAAATGTAAGCCCCAGCGTAGCTGGTTATATTATTGATGATGCATTACACAAGCGTGATCTTACTGCATTGATACCTTATTGGGGTGCCGGTGGTTACCTGCAGGTTAAAGAAACAGAAACAAAGGCCTTGCTTGGCCTTATAAAAAATAAAGAATACGATTTTATAAAACTAAAAGACCTACCCGAAACTGCCCTGGCTTTTGAACGTACATTATTCAATGGCATATTTGCAAGCGGCGATACAGTTGCTTTAAACAGCCTTAAAGATGTATTGTACACCACTATGGCTGCTGCAAAAAAGCAATTGGAAACAGAAGTTGACAAAGGTGCTTATTACGAAAAGCATTCACGGGGCATGGCTGTTATGTTTTTTATTGTTGGTATTGTTGCATTGATAATTGGTGTTGTGCAGTTAATAAAATATTGGGGCGACCCTTACTGGTTACCACTGGCCTTAATTGCAAGCGGAATTATTATTATAGGCTTTGGTATTTTTATGGCAAAAAAAACACCTAAGGGAAACGAGTTGTATCAAAAGCTTGCAGGCTTTAAAGAATTTATTAAATCTGTAGAACAGGATCGTCTTGCTATGTTTTTAAAACAGGACGAACATTATTTTGATAAAGTATTACCCTTTGCTATTGTATTTGATGTGGCCGATACCTGGAAGGATAAATTGAAAAATATTGATGTACCTCCACCAAATTGGTATGCCGGCAGCTATCATAATTTCAGCACCTACATGTTCCTCAACAGCCTCGACCACTCTATGAATAAAATGAGTGAAAATTTTTACAGCGCACCAAGTAACAGTAGCAGTGGCGGCAGTAGCTTTAGTGGCGGTGGCGGTTTTTCCGGTGGCGGATTTGGCGGCGGCGGAGGAGGAAGCTGGTAGTAATTTTGTACCGGGCTTTGGTACTGCTGTTAGCTTCATTGTCGGTCGCATGGCAAATCCCGATTTTTCGGGATTCTTCTACATAATTTCTTTATTGAACTTTTATTAAAGCGGAGATTGTGGAAAAACCGTTCTTGAAACCATCGACAAAGTTGTGATTAAAGAAAACGAAGAAAATATTTCAACACCCCACAAATAAAAATGGCAAAGGCAAAACTTACAGATACGGAGCAGGTAACGGAGCATATCCAAAAACTGGATCGATCCATTATGGAGATTGTTCAGGTACTACGGCAAATCATACTAAAAACGGATAAGACAATAGGAGAGCGGATAAAATGGAATAATCCCAGTTTTTATTATACCGGAGAGATGCAGGCATTTGATCCGAAAGAATATAAACGGGAAATCATTGTTTTCAACCTGTTTAAAAACAAGATCATGCTGGTAATGCCAAGTGGTGCTAAAGTAAATGACACTTCAGGTTTGCTGGAAGGTGTATATAAAGACGGCAGGCGGTTAATTATTTTTAAGGATTTAAAAGATGTGAAGGCGAAAGAAAAAAAACTGCAGGCGGTAATAAAAAAGTGGTTGACATTAATTGATCAGTAAATCAAGACCTTCTGCAATTTAATAATTGCACAATTGAGTTAATTGCAAGACCAGAAAAAAAATAATATTTTATTTATATAAAAAAGTTTTGAATATTAAAAAATATAACTACCTTACTTTAAGTTTATATCCAACTCCTACTCAAACCTAACTTACTTTCCTACCACAATCTGATGGTGTAACTGTTCAAGCATGTTGAAAAAAATCGGGGTTCTCATTTAGGCAATGGCTTAATAAATTTATTATGCCAGAGCTTTTATGAAAGAGTCTTTCTGTTTTGTATTTATAATACAACTATGTAGTATTATAGTTTACGTATGCCTGCATTAATAGTTATCTGCGTGGAGTAATCATTTATCCCCGCTGTTAAATTAAAGCCTTGCTAATGTATGTTTAAAAACAGTAACCTCCCTGCAACCTCTTAATCTATTTTAATTTAGAATCTTTTTTCATCTTAGTTCCAATCCTGCGGACAACCTTCCTCTTTTCTGCAAGTATTTAATTACCGTAGCGCCGGTTTATTAATGGCGTTTAATAAAAAGTGAGTATCACTATTTAATAATAAACCTTTCACTTAAAAACTAAAAACATGAAAAAGTACATTAAAGCACTGATGTTGATTTTCATTATCGCTATTGCAGTAAATGCCAGAGTTTATGCACAAACCACATGGCAGCTTTCGCAAACTGTAGGTAATGTTGAATGCTATTACAGTATGTCCACCTGTAACGACAATACGGTGGTATTATTAAAATTTGTAAACAAAAACAAGAGTAATGTAACCGTAAAGTGGAAAGAAGTATTTGAAACACAATTTGGCGCAGGTGTAATTGGTTTTTTTGGGGCAAAGGAAATGACTCTTGTACCCGGAACAACTGAACAAACCAATTGCTCGTCCACAATTAATCCCAAATGCATTATTCGTGGCGATCAGGTACATCCTGCCTATATAGCCAAAATACAGAAATTCAATTTTGCTGAAATTATTGTAAACTGATAATAACATTAACCCGATTTAAAAACGAATTAATAAAAATCAACGTTATGATAAATAAATTTAAAAATACCTGCCGGAAAATTAAAACCGGCTTGCTGATAATAATAATGTGTTTGGCTTTTAGTTTCTCAGCGTCAGCACAGGATAGTAAGGGTACAGATTTCTGGCTGATGTTTAATACAAACTTAAGCACCCCAACACTTACTTTATTTGTTACTTCCGGCGTAAACACATCAGGCACGGTTTCCGGGCCGTCTTTTGCAGCCATTCCCTTCACTGTAACCGCCAACACGGTAACTTCTGTAGTTATTCCAAATGCACTTGCCACGCATACCAGTGATGTAGTGGACAACAGAGGTATTCATGTGACATCTCTTCAGGAAATTACAGTTTATGGACTTAACCTGGTACCTTTTACCACTGATGCTTACCTGGCATATCCAACAGATGCACTAGGTACTGATTATCGGATAATGACTTATCAAAACACCAATGTAGTTAATGCTACTGAATTTGGCATAGTAGGTACAGTTAATGGAACCGTGGTTACTATTACTCCAAGCGTTACCACTGGTGTACGCACAGCCGGAGTTCCTTATAATATTACACTAAACCAGGGTGAAGCTTATCAACTGGTAAATACCACTTCAACTGGTGATTTAACCGGAACATTAATCACTTCAACGCAACCTATTGGCGTTTTTGGTGCACACGGTTGTGCAAATATCCCATCCGGTTGTACTGCCTGCGACCATATCTGTGAAATGATTCCGCCCACAACTACCTGGGGGCAGCAATTTGTAACTGTTCCGCTTGGTGGTCCAAGAACGGGTGGAGACCAGTGGAAATTTATGGCATCACAAAACGCAACAACAGTTTCTATCAATGGAGTTGTTCAGGCTCCTGTTTTAAATGCCGGTCAGTTTATGGAGCGGAATATTACAACTTCATCAATAATTACTTCCAGCAAACCAATACTTGTGTCACAATTTGCAAGAGGTATTACCTGTTCAGGCGGTGTTACCGGTGATCCGTTTATGATGTTGATACCGCCAACCGAACAATTTCTTGCTAATTATACAGTAACCACAGTTTTAGGATACACAACTCACTTTGTTAATCTGGTAGTACCAAATTCAATAGTAGGTTCACTCACCCAGGATGGAGTTGCGATTCCTGCTGCGTCATTCACAGCTATAGGAGCTTCCGGATTTTCTGGTGCAGTAGTTGCCATTACTCCAGGTAGCCATACCTTTAACGGAGCGCTGGCGTTTGGCATATTTACATACGGATGGAATTCTGCTGATTCTTATGGTTATCCCGGAGGCCAGTCTTTTTCACCTGTTGCTTTAGTTAACAGTTTAGATCTTACACCACCAACAGGAACTGCAGCAGCCTGCACCAATCAATGCTGGAATGCGCTTGTTAAAGATCAGTTTGGCAACCCGGTAGCAGGAGTCCGTATTGATTTTACTGTTACCGGAGTTAATCCACAATTAAATTTTGCTAATACAAATGCAAGCGGTATAGCTACTTTTTGTTATACAGGCTTAAACGTTGGGGCAGATAATATTACAGCTTCAATTGGTAGCTTCAGCGACCAGTCAACCTTTAACTGGACAGCTTCGTCACTTACATTAACTGCTGGAAGTAACAGCCCTGTTATAGTTGGTGGTTCAATAAATCTTACTGCATCCGCAGGATTTAGCTCTTATTCCTGGAAAGACCCTAACGGAGTAATTTTCTCAACCGATCAAAATCCTTCAATTGCAAATGCAACGCTTGCAATGAGTGGCATTTATACAGTTACAGGAACTACATCTGGAGGTTGTACAGCAACAGGTACTGTTACAGTTTCAGTTGTTGAGGCCAACAATATCACTTGTCCTGCTGATATCATTGAGAATATTGGTACAAGTTGTACAAAATCTATAGCAACAACTAATCCTGCATTTAATGGTACTCTTGTAAATCTTACCTGGACTTTAACTGGTGCTACTACTGGTAGTTCAGCTGCAATAGGTATCTTTTATGTAGGTACAAAAACCTTTAAAGCCGGAACAACTACAGTTACTTATGTTGCAACAGATAATTTCGGAGGAGTAAGCACCTGTTCATTTATAGTTAAACTTACAGAAAACATACCACCGGAAATCCGTTGCCCTGCAGATAAGTCTTTGGCAGCAGACCCAGGTGTGTGTACAAGGGCTGTAGTATCGCTCGGTAGTCCGATAGCCAGCGACAATTGCGGTTTGGCTTCGGTTACAAATAATGCACCTGCAATATATCAACCAGGTACAAACTATGTTACCTGGACGGCAACAGATAAGAGTGGTAATACCAGGACCTGTGTGCAGGAAATAACAATAATCGATAATCAAAGGCCAACTATTACCTGTCCTCCAAGTGTGCTTGTTAATACAGGAGCTGATTGTAATTCAACACCAATAACATTAGCACCTCCTGTTTTTGCAGATAACTGTGGTGTTGTTACATTAAAATGGGCTATGGTAGGCGTTACCTGGGGATCATCAGATGGTACCGGTATTAATTATGTGCCAACCATGAATTATGCAACCGGAGTGTCAACCGTTACTTATACGGCTATAGATGCGGCAGGTAATCAAACTTCATGTACTTTTAAAGTTACTGTTAAAGATATAACTCCACCAACGCTTACTTGTCCGGCTGCACAAACATTCTGCAAAGTGTGGAATAATACTTACACAATTCCATTGCTGATACAGAGCGATAATTGTGTGATTGCCACTACTGACTGTAGAATAACCGGTGCTACCAACAGATCTGGTTATGGTACCGATGCAAGTGGTATTTTTAACGTAGGTGTATCAACAATTAAATGGACGGTAAAAGATGTAAACGGTAATGTATCAACATGCACAAGTACAGTTACCATTTTACCAACCACCAGTCCGGATTGCAATCCTCCAATAACCCCACCTGCATCATTTACCAACCAGGGTGCAGTTGAAATATTATCTGCCGATGCAGCAAGCCTGTCAATCGTATCATTCCCTAATCCTACCAGGGACTATTTTAACCTAAAAGTAAACACTGTTGGAAAAGAAGCAGTGCAAATAAGGTTACTTGATATGAAAGGTATAGTAGTACAGTCGAAAAGAGGTGCGCCAGGTGATATTTACCGTTTGGGAGAAAATGCATCATCTGGTATGTATGTCATTGAGGTAACACAGGCCGGTAAAACTGTAAGAACCAAAGTGGTAAAACAATAATTGTTTAATTAAAAGCCAGTTTTTGTAAGACCATCTGTTTAGGCAGATGGTCTTTTTTGTTTTGGTGCGCTACATATTGTTGGCCGTAAAACCGGTAGCTTTAAAAATATTTATAGTGACGTTTTTTTTATATTTTTAAATTAAAAAACGATATGACTTCCACCAAAATAAAACCCACTACAATAGCTGAGTATATTGATGCCACCCCGGCAGATGTACAGGAAAGATTATGGCAACTGCATAACTGTATAAAAAAAGCTGCCCCGGGTGCTGTGGAGGAATTGAAATGGAATATGCCGGGCTATTCTTACCAAAAAATACTGGTAACTTTTGCAGTATTTAAAAAACATATTGGTTTTTATCCTATGGAATCTGCAATAAAAGCTTTTGCAAAAGACCTGGCAAAATTTAAAACTGCAGGCAGTTCAGTGCAATTTCCGTTAGATGCTAAACTGCCATTAACTTTAATTAAAAAAATAGTATTGTTTCGGGTAAAGGAAAGTAAGGAGCACACTATAAAGTGGAGACAGTGAGGTTGCTTTTAACTATGTGTGAATGATTAAAATGAGTATTTAAAAATATTTCTCTCAACAAAAAAGGAAAAATACCCCTTATAAAATAAAACGGTTTAAAATACGTTCTTACCAAACGTACCTCAAATTTAATCCGTATGAAACCCTTTGTACTTGCCTTTATTGCATTATGCAGCCCCATTATTGTTTTTTGCCAGGATATTAGCGGCCTTTGGACAGGCACTATGTATAACGACTCCACCCAGCAATCTTTACCATACGAGATTTACATTACGAAAGACAATGGGAAATATACCGGACTATCGCATAGCTGGTTTTTAATTAATGAAAAGCAATACTACGGTATAAAAAAAGTTAAAGTGCATGTGGCAAAAGATGGTAAAATTATTATACAGGATGCGGCATTGGTAGCCAATAATTATCCCGTTGCCCCCGATAAAAACGTAATGCAGTTGGATGTACTGGATCTTATAAAAACCAACGACCAAACTACTTTAAAAGGCCCTTTTGCCACCAAACGAACAAAAAAGTACAACGAACTTACCGGGCAAATCAATATAAAAAAAGTAAGTACCGCCAGCGAAAGCAGTTTGATGCAGTATTTGCAAAAAAATGGGGGTAACGATGTTACCGTAATAAGATAAAACAGCCTCATAATAGATTTAATAGTTTAACCGGTGCAAAGCACTTTATAATCTTTAGATTACGGTTATAATATCCTGTGCTGCCTTATCTCATATAATCCCTTTGTTTTAAAATCTCTTTTTAACGGATACAATTTTTACTGCCACTTATGTAATCAGGTACAGTAATTTCATGCAAAGTCATATATTCGGTTTTTAAAACCAACAATATATTTTATGCGGAATGTAATAATCCTCTTTTTAATTACTGTTTTAATACCGGCTGTAAATGGTATTGCACAATCTAAAGATTCACTTATTGTTGCGGCCATAATTAAAGAAGCCAGCGAAAACTCGAGCCTTAAAAAAAACGGGCATGAATTATTTGATGGTATTGGCCCAAGATTGGTGGGCTCGCCAAAAATGCAACAGGCGCATGACTGGGCAGTAGCCAAATACAGCAGCTGGAATATTACAGCACGAAACGAAAAATGGGGCGAATGGCGTGGCTGGGAAAGAGGTATAACACATATTGATATGGTGCAGCCATGGATAAAATCATTAGAAGGCACACAATTGGCATGGAGCCCTAATACAGGTGGCAAACCTGTTATTGCCGAACTGATTATTATACCCGATGTAAAAGATTCTATGGCATTTGTTCAATGGCTGCCCAGCGTAAAAGGTAAGTTTGTAATGATAGCAATGATGCAACCAACAGGCAGGCCTGAATATAACTGGAAAGAATTTGGGACAGAAGAATCAGTTGAAAAAATGAAAAAGGAAAAGACTGATTTAACAGATGCCTGGCGCAAACGGATAAGTAAAACAGGATTGACCAATAAAACTCTTGCACTGGCGCTGGAGAAGGCCGGGGCTGTGGGTATTGTTGGTTCAAACTGGTCGGCAGGGTTTGGTGTAAATAAAATTTTTGGTGCCAGTACAACTAAAATACCTACAGTTGATATAGCATTGGAAGATTATGGTTTACTATACCGTTTGGTTGAATCAGGCAAAAATCCCAAAATCAGTGTCAGGGCAGATTCGAAAGAAACGGGTATGCAGCCAACATATAATACTGTTGCCGAAATTAAAGGAACAGAAAAACCTGATGAGTATGTAATTTTATCAGCACATTTCGATTCGTGGGATGGTGCAACAGGAGCAACAGATAATGGCACAGGAACTTTGGTGATGATGGAAGCTATGCGGATATTGAAGAAAATTTATCCCAATCCCAAACGCACCATTATGGCAGGCCACTGGGGAAGTGAGGAGCAGGGTTTGAACGGATCAAGAGCTTTTGTAGAAGATCATCCAGAAATTATAAAAAATTTACAGGCTTTATTTAACCAGGATAATGGAACCGGAAGAGTGGTAAATATTTCCGGTGCAGGATTTTTACATCGTATGATTATATAGGCCGTTGGTTATCGAAAGTACCTGCTGGATATAAACGTGAACTGGAAACAAGGTTTCCAGGTTCACCAGCCGGAGGCGGATCGGATAATGCGTCTTTTGTTGCAGCGGGTGCTCCTGCATTCAGTTTAAGTTCAACCAGTTGGTTGTATGGCAGCTATACCTGGCATACTAACAGGGATACTTACGATAAAATTGTTTTTGATGATGTACAAAACAATGCCATACTAACAGCCATACTGGTGTACATGGCCTGCGAAGATGCAGCCAAAACACAACGGGATAAAATTGTATTGCCCGCCAATAACCGTACCGGAGAGCCGGGCAAATGGCCAGAGCAACGTTCACCAACAAGAAAGGGTGGAGTAGATTGATTTTAAAATAAAAATAACATCGATGAAAATAATAAGCCTTCTGTTGCTAACAGGTATTTTAATTGGAGATGGCATTTGCCAAACAACCAAAAAAATACAAGACAGCAGTAAATGGCAACAGCTTTTTAATGGAAAAGATATTGCCGACTGGACAGTAAAAATTCAGCATCACGAAGTGAATGAAAACTTTGGTAATACTTTTCGTGTGGAAGATGGTATTATAAAAGTGAGGTATGATAAATATGATGATTTTAATGATCAGTTTGGCCACCTGTATTATAACACATCTTTTTCCTGGTTTCATTTGGTTGTTGAATACCGCTTTGTTGGTAAACAACAAAAGGGTTCGCCATCTTATGCGCTGTTGAATAGTGGTGTAATGTTTCATTCGCAGGATCCACACACTATGCCTAAAGAACAGGACTGGCCCATATCTGTTGAAATGCAGTTCCTGGCCGGGCTGGGAGATGGAAAGCCAAGGCCAACAGGTTGTATGTGTTCGCCGGGGACAGAGATTGTTGTTGATGGAAAAATTGCCCCATCGCATTGTGTAACCTCTACTGCAAAAACTTATCCTGTTGAGCAATGGGTGAGGGCTGAGTTGATTGTTTATGGTGATTCGTTAGTGAAACATATAATTAACGGCGATACGGTTTTGCAATATTCAAAACCGCAGATTGGTGGAAGTGTTGTTAATCGTTACGATCCTGCAATTAAAATAGACGGCAAACTATTAACCAATGGATTTATTGCTTTGCAAAGCGAAGGTGCCGAAATAGATTTTAGAAAAGTGGAATTGCTCGACCTTACTTATTTAAAAAATAAAAAGGAACAATAATACTTTACAAGTTAATTATTGTTCCTTTAATTACGTTCGTTAATTGCAAAGTAAACTACTCTGCAATTTATGCGGTTCAATACGACGGTTTGCAAGGTCTATATAGTCCTGATTAATATCATAGCCAACATATTTTCTACCTGCTTTTAATGCTGAAATTGCTGTCGTCCCGCTACCGATAAATGGGTCAAGTATAATGTCGTTAGTGAATGAATAGAGTTGAATAAGTCTGTTTGGCAGTTCTTCAGGAAATGGTGCAGGATGCCCAATTCTTCTTGCACTTTCAGCATTCATTGTCCAGATAGATTTAGTCCATTCCATAAATTGTTCTTTTGCAATGGTGTTTTCTTTGTTTCCTTTTTCTCTTTTATAATCGCCTTTTGAAAAAATTAAAATGTACTCGTGAATGTCTCTCAAAGTTGGATTTGCTGCACTTTGCCAACTTCCCCAGGCTGTAGATGGGCTTGCACTTGCAGCTTTATTCCAAATTATTTCTCCACGCATATTAAAACCTATCTCAAGCATCATTTGAGAAATATAATCTGAAAGTGGGATATACGGCTTGCGTCCTAAATTTGCAACATTAATACAAGCTCTGCCGCCATTTACTAAAACCCGATGAGTTTCTGTAAATGCGTTTTTTAAAAGTTGCAAGTATTCTTTTAAAGAAAGGTCATCATCATATTCTTTAGAAACATTGTACGGTGGAGAAGTAATCATTAAATGAACCGAACTGTCAGGTAATTCCTTCATATTTTCTGCTGAACCAAGTAATAAAGTATTTTCTAAATGGCTGGGGAAATCATTTTCATTTTTATCAAATATTATTTTATCGCCAAGCTCTTTATAAAGCTTTGAGTTATAAAATTTAGAGCTGTCGTGGTTGCTTCTTCCATTTGTTCCGAAAGCACTTGTTTCTGTACCGTTTTTTCTTTTCATATTAATTTCGGATTAGGGTTAAGAATTTTTCAGCTTTTGCAATATCATCAACTTCTTTGCCTGCAATAGTTATCAATTCTCCTAACTTCTGCTTAGAAAGCATTGAAGAAAAATAATTCATATCCTTAGTTACAAGCTCTTTGCAATAACCAAAAACTTGTGCTTCATTAGTTGC
>JAYVJU010000042.1:0-11811 GCA_043769035.1 Ferruginibacter sp. | reverse complement strand
TTTATCCAGCAGGCGCACATACCATTTTTTATACTCGACAGAGGCTGTTATAAATGCATGAATAGTGGTAAGCAGCGGAATTTTTTTGGGTACAGTTAACCTGGCTAATGCGGTTGGCCAAAAAAGATGTGTATGTACTAAATCGGGTTTTTCTTTTTGCAGTAATTTTTTAAACCTTAACAAAGCCAGCGGCAATTGGTATAATGATTTCAGGTTTAAACAAATAAGTTTATCACATTGTAATTCGCTGCCAAAATGGTTCATGGGAAAAAGTGTAACCACCACATGTTCATATTCATCCAGCTCCTTTATTAACCTTACCATCATGGTTTCTGCACCACCCCTGCCAAGGTTATAAATAAAGTGAACTATTTTTTTCTTCATGAAAAATTTGTCTTTTACAAAGGATAAATATGAAGATCGATCTGTTCTTTATTGGCTAAAAACTCCTCTCTCGGCATTTCTTTACCGTCTAATGTAATTTTATAGTTTAACCCTTTCATAAGATCGTAAATATCTTCCAGTTTATCGCCTTTAGCAGCAATTGGTTCGGGGTGAATACTTACAATACATAAAGGCCGCAGATTTTTTAGTGTTTCAGTTGCTCCACGCAAAGTATCGTACTCAACGCCTTCCACATCTATTTTAATAAAATTTACTTTACTTAGATTTTTTTCTTTTACAACTGTATCAACTGTAGTAATATCAATGTCAATCCCGTTCAGCTTACGGTCTTCTTTGTAAGACACCATACTATTACCATTGTCGGCTTCGCTATCGGATACAAAAAAAGTGGTTTTACCAACAGCAGCACCAACGGCCTGTGGTAAAGGAGTTATTACATTTTCTGCTGCGTTAATAGCAATTGTTTTTTTAAGCAGGTCGTAAGTGCCGGGGGCTGGTTCAAAAGCAAATACTTTTCCACCTTTGCCTGTAACCTGCGATGCAATAACTGCAAACATGCCGATGTGTGCACCAATATCCAGCACTACGTCATCTTTTTTACAGGTTGCTAAAAAAGTAAAATTTTCCTTCTCATAATCTTCAGGAAAATATTTAAAATATCTTGTTGGCATACGTAATGTATAACCATTGATCTTGCGGTTTATTCCTTTGCCTGCAGTTATAATTTCAAGGCCTTTGTAAATGATCTCTTTAAGCATGGGGGTTTAATGGTAGCTTTTAAAAAGTGCTGTTAATAATCTATTTCACCAGGTATCTAAGGTAATGTTTTAATCTAAATGTTGTTTTGTATTTAAGTGAGTGCATGTTTACATAAAATGATCTTACCCCCATATGTTCGGTAAGCGGAATAGGAGTAATGGAAATATTTTCTGCAAGCGCTTCGTCAAGCTTAAATCTGTCATCGGGCATACAGTTAGTGCCGCTGCCATCGTGTCCAATATTATTTACCAGCGGTTTTTTGGGATACAAACTCAAACCATCATTTAAAAATACCACCGAATGCCAGATGGTATTCCAGCTGAATTGTTTTTTTGCCACAGCCTTAAGCCCCCAAAAAAATTCAAAGGTGTTATCCATATTAAGTTTACTGATATTCCCCTTTGCAGCAATTGCTTTTTTTACTGTTAATGCATCGGGGTTAAATTTATCCCATGCCCTTTTCCATGTGCCCCAGCCCCAGCAGGTGGTATGGTAAAAAAAATAAGTTGGCTCCTTTACTTCATCAACAGCAGGTTGCAGGTCGGGTCTTGTATAGGCACTGATATGCATTACCTGTGGTATGTTTTCATAAAAATCCAACGCATCATTCATGTACTTTAAAAAACCGGGAGAAACAACCCCGTCATCTTCCATCACAATTATTTTTCCAAACTCGTTTACTATTTTAGTTATGCCTTCTATAATATTTTTAAATAACCCCTTATTAGTTTCTGCTGCAATGATACAAACCTCTTTACACCATTTTTTTTCCAGCACTACTTTTTTCACTTCGTTAATGGCAGCCCTGGTTTCTTCGGTTGCACCGGGTTTTGGACCATCAATATAAATCCAGAGTACAGATTGTGCTGCCAAATCATTTTTGGCTAACGACTCCAGGACAAGCCTGGTATGCACAGGCCTGTTATAGGCAAAAAATACTATAGGGGCTAGTGTTGACATGTTACAAATTATTTAGCAGCAAAAATTTAAACTGTTTTTAAAAATTGTTTTAGCTATACGGCTGCCAATATTGGTTTAGAAATATGATTGCCTAAAGTTTCTCTTATTAATCTGTATGTAAATAAAAAAGTTAACCCGGCAAATATAAGCGTACTTATACAACCTGAAAGTGCATCCCCGAAAATGAGGTATTTTTTTACCAGGTAAATATTAATTGACAATGAACATGGTATTGAGATCAGTGACATGATCAGTATCTTCTTTTTTTCTTTAAAGTATAAAAGAAAAAGAAAAAAATAGTAATTAAGATTCCACAGGTAAGACGTAACTGCAACCAATAAAAAATAAACAATTCCTTTACTGTATTCTTTATTAATTAAAAAGGCATAAGCAAAAAGAACCACGCCGATACAAACCAGCAATAATGCGGTAAGTATTTTAAAATACCTGAAAAATCCTTTTAAAAAAGATTGCATAGTGGCCTGGCCACTGCTAATAGATTTATATAACTGCGGCTGAACATAAAGCATGATGCTTTGTGCCAGGTTGCCGATTACTACACCCAATACACAGGCGATGGAATATATACCCAGCTCGTGTTTATCAACATCATAAGCTGCCAGCACCAGTTTATTTGATGAACCGGCCACAAAAAGGCTTAATTGAAAAATTAATACGGGAAGGCCAAATTTCAACTCTTCCCATATTTGTTTTTTAGTAAACCCAAAGCTGAGGTATTTATTTTTTATATAGTAATACAGGGCATACAGGTTAACCATTACCAAAGAAATGGTTATGCCCCAAACCCTGCCCTGCCAACCGGCAAATAAAAAAACAATGAATACAACGGCTATAAAATATTCAAGAATTGTTTTTACAATACCTACGGTAGCGTACTGCTTTACCTGGTTAGTGTTGCGCATTACAGCAAACAACTGCTCTCCCGAAAAAGTAAGAAAGGCCAGCAAAGGCAGTAAAAAAACAAATGAAAGCGGAAACTGGTATTTGGTTTGTAAATAATCTTTTATTGAAAACAATACCAGCATCGACAGCAGTGTAAGAAAACAGGACACCAGGAAACTGCTTGTAAAAGTATTTGCAAATTCAGGTTTTGATTTACGGTAAAAATCAGACGAAGTGGATTGTATCATACCCAGCGACACAAATGGCATCAGCATAATCATATTACTGCCAAACAAACTTAATATGCCATTATCGGTTGGTGATAAAAAAGCCGGGTTGGTAAAAACCGGGATAAGGATAAATGAAATACCTTTTGAAAAAAAATTGGTAAATACATATAACCCTATCGATTTAAAACCAGGTTTTTTTATTGCTTCTTTACACTGATTAATGATAGACATAAATAGCGCTTATTTTTTTATGCCTTTCACAACATAAGCTGTGTAATTGTCGTAGTGTATTGCTCCGCCCCACACGTTTTCCATACCATTTTCTTTAAACCATTTTACAACGGTACTTACTTTTTGGGGTTGGTCGTACTGAGGAGAGAACATATCAAAGGTATCCAGTATGCACATTTCCCTTAGCTGTGCTTTTGATAAACCTTTAGGAAGGGTGCCGCTGATATCGCACAAAGGAATAAAGCGGTTAACTATTTTACCCAATTTTATTTTTGTAAAAAACTGCTGTGCTTTAATCATCCAGTCCACATTTTTTTCAATCAGCTTAAGCAATTTTTCGTGGGTCATATTTTTGGTAAACGGCCTGAAGATGTATTTAGAATGCAGTTTTGTCCACCAGCCATTTACAGCATAAAAGTCCACTACCACTTCTGCACCGGGCTTAGCCATTTCCAATAAACATTGTACCGATTTTTTTACATCGGGAGTATGCTGTAAAACACCCAGGCAAAATACTTTATCAAACTGTGCTTTGGCAAATGGCATTTCATAAATGCTTGCCTGAAAAAGCTGCAGTCTTTCGCTGGGGCCGTTATTTTTAAAATTGGCTTCTACTGCATTGGAGTAATCAACGCTGTAAAGATTGGCCTTGGTATGGTCTAAAACTATTTGAGAAAATCTTCCAGCACCGGAACCAACTTCCAGGATATTCTGGTTGGTTAAGTCTTCCTTATCCCAGCCGGTTTCTACAAAAAACCGCTGTTTTGATAAGTCGAGGTTGCTGGTTTTGTCAATTTGTGTACCGACAAAACTGTTCCATTGATAGCCAAAATTTTGGGTGTAGTTGTCGTCCTGAACAATGCGGTATGCGCCATTTTTGTAGGGGAATACGTTTTTCAGGCTCTGTAATAATCCCTCGGCAGTTTTTTGCAATGGGGATTGGTTGTAAGGATTTACAAGTGTAATAGTGCTTTTCATTATTGGATATTGGTTTTTTTAGTTAGGGTATTGAAACCAACAATACCCTGCTAAAACGCAGGGTAAAAATATTTATTGTATTAATAACCGGCTATTTTTAAGGCTTAAAACGGTTAGCTTTTATCCTTTTCGGCTATAAACCAATCAATATATTTCTTTAATCCCGTTTTAATATCTGTTTGGGGGTGATAGTTGAATAACTGGCCTGCCTTTTCAATATTGGCAAAAGTAATATCCACATCACCGGGCTGCATTGGTTCGTAAATCAGTTGCTTTTCTCTATTCATTATGGTGTAAATGGTATTTACAAGATCCGTTAATACCACCGGGCTGCTATTACCCAAATTTACCGTTTGATAAACGTTTTCATTTGCCATACAATAGCGGATAGCTGCAAAAACACCGGCTGCTGTATCATCTATATAAGTATAATCCCGGGCTGTATCGCCAGTACCAAATAATACCAACGGCTCGTTATTGGATATTTTTTGTATGAATTTATTTATGGCCAGATCGGGCCGCTGGCGGGGACCATATACAGTAAAAAAACGCAGGTTTACAATATCCACCTTGTACAGGTAATGAAAGGTATAATTCATTAATTCCCCGGCCTTTTTTGTAAAAGCATAGGGAGATATGGGATTATCTACATTATCATTTTCGTTAAAAGGCACTTTTTTATTATTGCCATAAACGGAAGATGATGAGGCAAACACCAGTTTACGTATAGCGCCTGCCTGCATAAACTCATGCACTTTTTGCGTACCTGTTATATTGGCAAGATTGTACCCTGCCGGATCTTCTATTGATGGCCTTACCCCTGCTTTGGCTGCCAGGTGAACAACAAGTTTAATATCCAGCTCCTGTACAGCATCCAGCCCGCTGGTAATATCCAGTTCGTAAAACTTAAAATCTTTATGCCATATAAAGTTATTGAGGTTTTTTTCTTTTATTGCCCGGGGATAAAAGGGATCAAAATTATCGACGCCAATTACTTTGTAGCCGTTTTTCAACAACAGTTCGCAAACATGGCTTCCTATAAAACCGGCACAACCGGTAACTAAAATTGTATCCATATGGCTGTAAAAATAACGATAAAAAAGTACTGCTATTTACTGAGTTTCTAAATCAAATTTCAGCATTGCTGTTTTGGCTAAGTTGCCAAACTCCTGGTTAACGAGCTGTTAACTACAACAGAACGCTTTTTCAAGCCCATAAAATACTTTTCAAACCAGGTGTAAGATAAATGTGCCGTTAAAATTGCAGCAAGGGTTGCCAACCTTTATAAAGTTTATTTCAACTTAAAAATCTGTTATTGAAGGTTGGCAACCCTTTAATGCGTTAGGGCAATTTGAAATGCTCGCCGGGTTTTTGAAGATGGCAAATAGCAAAAACTATTGATTATATTGCAGCCGCTTTAGTACTCTTTTACAAATCACTTCTACCTGGCAACAGCAGTTTTATATTAATGCAGATAATAACCCCTTACGATTTTCTTTTGCTGCCGATATACCTGGCATTGTTTTACTATTTTATTAGGCGCAAGGCGGCGGGCTACCAAGACCTGGAAATAAAAAGGATTTTTTTAATTGCCTTTGGCTTGCGAATGGTGGGGTCTGTGGCTTTTTCTTTACTGGTGCAGTACTATTATGGCTATGGCGATTCTTTCACGTATTATGCAGGAAGCGATTTTATACATAAGCAGCTTAGCCAAAATGTAAGCAACATAAAATATTTTTTTGTTTCTGCAACCGAATTTCAGAGCTGGTATAATGCTGAAGAAGGAAGCAATTTTTATTCCGGCTGGATGGGTATAAGTTCTTCTATTATGGTAATGAAAATTGGAGGGCTGCTTTCATTTATTGCTTTCAATAAATTCATTATCATTTCTCTTTTCTTCGGGCTGTTTTCTTTTGCCGGGCAATGGAAACTGTTTATGGTTTTTAATGATTATAATAAAGGAAAGAATAAAATGCTGCTGGCTTATGCGGTATTATATACCCCTTCTATATGGTTTTGGGGCAGCGGTTTAATGAAGGATTCTATTTGCCTTGGTGCCGTTGGGTTTATTGTAAGCATTTTATATAAAAACATCGTTAAAAAACAGATCAGCTTCAGGGAATGGGTGCTTTTGCCATTTCTTATTGTACTGGTTTATAGCATTAAAAGTTATATTATAATTGTATTGCTAATGAGTGTTATGGCGGTAGTTTTTGTGCGCTATGTTTGGCAGCTTAAGAATATACTGGTAAGGATTGGGGTAATTACATTATTCCTTTTGGTCAGCGGCCTTGTTATATCATTTTCTGATTTTTCTACTGAGATCAATGATATTGTTGAAGAGTCGTACAGCCAGGTGCAAACTTTTCAAAAAAGCTACCTTGACTCACAAAATGAAGATGAAAACAGTAAGGCTGCATTTGAACTGGGTAAAGTTGATGCTACCCTTAGCGGTATGTTGTTAAAAAGCCCTGGGGTTATTTTTTCCTGCCTGTTCCGGCCTTTTTTATGGGAAAGTAAAAAAATTATTATTTTATTCACTTCACTTGAATCAACCATTCTTTTACTAGCAACAATATTTTTGTTATTTAAAACAAGGTTCACAGGATTTTTCAGGGTAATCTTTACTAACAACCTGGTGCTATTTTCATTTGTGTTATCTATACTATTTGCACTTATAATTGGTTTTACCACTTTTAATTTTGGCACCATGATACGGTATAAAATAATCCTGTTGCCCTTCTATTATTTTATACTGGTATACATCTATACCAATTACAAAAGTAAAAAATCAGCAGCCATTTAATTTTTCTGTAAAAGCGGGGCTTATTCAGCCAGACATTGTTCATATACCAATACATTTTCTTCGGCCCATTTTGCCCACGAAAATTCTTTTAACCGTTCTGTTCCCTTCTCCACTAATTTTGGAGCCAGGGTTGGGTCGGCATAAAATTTTAGAATAGCAGCAACAATTTCATCGGGCTCAAAAGGGTTAAAGTAAAGTGCCGCATCGCCGGCAATTTCTGGCAGCGAAGTAGTATTTGAACAAAGCAGCGGCACTTTATAATGAAATGCTTCCAGTACACCAAGGCCAAAACCTTCGGCCAGAGAAGGAAAAATATATACATCGGCATTTTTAAAATAACGTTCTACGCAGGATTGTGATAAATAGCCTGTGAATATTATCCTGATACCCTCTTTATTTATTTCCTCTATCAAGGCTAAATCTTCCTGTTTAAGGTGCCTGTCGCTGCCGATGATCACCAGTTTTTTATTGGCAGGTATTTTTAACATAGCGGTTTTAAAAGCCAATAATAATTTAGAGATATTTTTATGCACCCTGGCCGTACCCACATACAATAAATAATTACTTGTAAGTATCCCTTCGTCTTTACATTCTTCTGTATCCGCATTTTTTTCATTGATCAAATGCTCCCAACCCAGGTGAACCACTTTTATTTTATCGGCTGCAGCAGCATCTAATTTATAAGTTCTTATAAGATCATCTTTTGTGGCCTGGGAAATAGCCACCATTTTCCGGGAACTTTTCAGGGCATTTTTTATAACCCGGTACAGGTACATTGGCGCCAGGTTAAACGTGTATTTCGGGTTATCAAAAAAACGGTTAAATGTAATATCAGTTACCATACCAAGACCGTTCTTTAATGCAAAAGGATAATTGTTAGAGGTAATATGTATAAGGTCGAAGTTCTTTTTATACTTTCTTAAAAACCAAAACATATCCCAATCTCTTTTTGGCCCGATGGGTGCAATCTGTGATTCAATTATTTTTATTGCCGGATTTTCCAGTAAATCGGTAAGTGCTTTTCTTTTAAGCCCTTTATTTATAACAACGGTGTAGTTGAATTTATTAAAGCTTTCCGGAGGCAGGTATTTTATTAAATTTATTATGCAATGAGACAATCCGTCTACATAAGAAGTTACTGTAGTAGCATCTATCAATATTTCTTTTTTCATGCTTTTATATAAAATTATACTACTGTTTGTATTGTTTAATGTACAATAGCGTCAATTAATTACTATTGGGTTTTATCAAAAATACATTATTTACCCCTTTGCTGTATCAGGTTGATTTTGCTGTTTTATTTTTCTTCAAACACCGCCTGGTATCTTTCAAACATCAGCTTACTGCTGTAATTATTTACTGCAAAAGTAAAAGCATTTTTTGCGTGTGTAACTCTTACTTCGGGATTATCTAAATAATACTGAATAGTTTCAGCCAGTTTATGTTCATCGCCAACCGGAACCAACAGGCCATTTTCGCCATTTTTTATCATGTTGTTAACGCCAAATACATCAGATGCAACAATGGGCATATCACATGCCATTACCTGCATTATGGCGGTACTCATCATTTCGCCAAGCGTTGCATGAATATATATATCCAGCGAATTAATAAAAGCTGGCAAGGCAGCTTCTTTCAACATGCCTAAAAATTTTATTTTATCCTGAATCAATAATTCGGCAGCCAGCTTTTCAAGTTCTTCTCTTTTTGTCCCCCCTCCTGCAATAATTAATTCAAAATTTTGTTTGCCCTCCCATTGCTTAACTATAATATGGAAGGCTTTAATTAAAGTTGCATGGTCTTTAGTAACAGAAAGCCTGCCCTGCATCCCTATTCTTATACAATCAGTAGTTCTTTTATGGTCGGGCTTAAACAGGTTAAGGTCTATTCCGTTACCAATTACTGTTGTTCTTTTATCAGAAAACAAAAGGCGCATTTGCTTTTTTATAATATCACGATACTCTACATTTAAAAAAACAGTTTTTTTTGCAAACACCAAAGCAAAAGTAAGGCCCGCCCAATCTATCATTGTTTTTAAATGATTAGGCACTGTTTCTCTCACCACAATTTTTATTTTACGTGGCGCAACAATGGCTGCATACCATGCAGGAAAAAAATAGCATCCTCCATGCAAAAACAATATTTCAGGTGCTGATTGTTTAATGATTTTAGCAATTTTCCTGTAGGCGGCAAGGTCTAATCCTGGCTTCTTCTTAACGAAATGCCAGGGAATTCCTTTTTCTTCAGCCATTTTAATATATTCCGGCCGTATGTCTTCAATACCAAAAAAAAGTGCTTCGTACTGGTATTGGTGATTAACATCAGCTTCTACCATAGAAACAAATACGTTGCCATGCCCCCCTAACCCCGAATAAAGTATATGTAATGCTTTCATAAAATAGAAAATGCAAATTCAAATAAATAAAAGTGATGAGTAGCTTTACTGCATCATCTTGTAAAACAATTCAATTTAAAATGTTGGAATAAGTAAATCATTACCAGGTTCATTGCTGAATTTTTTACCGGCTTTAATATCTGTTTCAGTGGCAGTAATATATTGCTCAGCTGCAAAACATAATTCAATTACATTGGGAATACCTGCAGCATTCAATTTTCCTGTTTCATTAATATTAAAACCTATCACACGCATTTCAAGTCTTGATAAAAAATTATTGATCTCAGCAATATGATCAGGTACATCATGAAATTCCATTGCAACACCAATAAACCGTTCTTTATATGCAATGATATCATCAAGCAAAGCATATTCTGCTCCTTCAATATCCAGTTTCAGGTAACCCTTTTTTCCCTGTTCAATATGGGCATCAAAAATCTGCTTCATCGAAAAAGCAGGGCCTAAATATTTTTTTAAAAAAGTAGCTCTCTTTTTAAGAAACAACATATCGATCAACCCGCCAATTTTCATGGTAAATGATCTTTTAAAAAGCATCCAGTAAAAAGGCCTGGCTATATAAGTAAAGAAATTAAATGAACCGTCAATCATTATCAATTTTGCTGTGCGATTGATATCCCAAAAATCTTTCTCAAATGCAACATTATAAGATATTCCTCCTGAAATTAAAAAATGAGCATCCTCAGTTAATCGTTTGGTTACAAAATAACCACCATCTCTTACCGCTCCAATTCTTATCACATGATTCACGTTAAGGTCAGAATGATCAATTTTTAAAAAATCACACTTTATTTCTTTCATTATCCTTTATTTTATAAAATAAATATAGTTCATTTCGTGGTGTAAATCATTGCCTGAGAAGTATGAAAAGACAAGCCGATAGGTAGTAATATTTGCAGATAAGCGAATTGGAAAGATGGTGTCAAAGTAATATTTTCTATAAAAATTATAGTATTTAAAACCAGCCAGTCCGTTAATATTTGCGACCTGGCTTAATAAAAAATTCTCTTTTTGATGGTATAGCGTTTTCAATAAAAACACTTTTTCTATATCCACTGTAGAAAAAACATTGCTGTATTCTCCAAAACCAAAATAAAGAATATAAAACTTTTATTTTTTACTAGTTTCGTGGCTTCCTGTCAGGGCTTTTTACACCTTGCTTCTACACCGTTGCCGCCATATTCACACCATATATCTGCAGCGCCAAGATTTGAAATTGCTGCTGCAATTTGTTTTTTGTTACGGTAATTTTTATACCAATCGGTTAATGAATCATGCGTATCCAGAAAAGCCCATTCTTCCTGGTGCTGATCATTTAACTGGGGCAATGATCTGTAGTAAGTAACCACAGGTGTTATCCTGTTTAATAACATGGTAATTATTTTATTGTGCCTGTATTTTTTATACAACGGCAAATACTTGTTTACCATTCGTTGTGTGATAGGTATTGTTTCGCTGGCAGTTTTTTTACGCAACCCTATCCTGTATAATGGTGCCAGCCTGAAAAGTCTGTTTTTTGAAAAAGTGTAATGATCAATAACCAGCGACCCACCGCTTTTTACAAGCCGGTAAAGATTTTTTATAGTTTCTTCGGAGGATGGGGTATGTTGTATAACTCCCAAACACACTACCACATCAAAAACACCATCTTCAAAAGGCATATCATTAATATCTGCCTGTATAACCATGTGGTTATCATTTTGAGGAAAATTTTCCTGGTTTACTTCAACAGCAGAGCTAAGATCTGATGAAACCACTATTGCCCCATGCTTTAATAAAATTTCTGTAAACCTGCCGGCTCCGCAACCTGCTTCCAAAACAACTTTACCTTTAAGGTTATCTTTTAATGGGCCTAAACAACGGTTAATCCTGTTTTCGCTTAAGGGAACGCCGGTGTAAGAATCAAGCTGTGTTTTTTTATATGCTTTCCACTGGTCTCCAAAAAGCGAAGCATAAGACCCCTCACTTGCAAAGTAAGGAATACCGGCAACAATTTCCGCTACCTTGTCTTCACAAATAAATTTTCCTTCCTGCCTTAAGTATGGCTTATTGTATTTTCGATTATAAAATGAAGGGAACATACAATTTATTTTAAATAAAATTTCGGCAAAAGTAAGGCATTATTA
>JAYVJU010000041.1:0-12491 GCA_043769035.1 Ferruginibacter sp. | reverse complement strand
CGCTTTTATAAATCTTTTAACTAAAAATATTTATCCACGCTATTGCAGAATCCAAAAATTCTTACAACATTTACGTAACAAACCAAAAACAGTAAAATCGTCCTGGTTTTGCTGAACAATAAAAAATCAAAACTTATATGGTCCCCGACCGTGTTCACCGCCCTGAAAAGTTCAGTGTAACTTTTTTGAGCCTTGTCGTATTCCTTTTTGTACTGGCTCTCTCCTTTTCTTCCTGCAACAAAAAAGAAAAATGGATTGAAGTAGATCCGGCATTCAGCAAATTTATCGATGCCTACACTACCGGCATCATTTCTAAAACATCTGCCATCCGTATTCAGCTTGCAGGTGAAGCCAACACCACACATGCTGTTGGCGAAGCAGTAAAAGATGATCTATTTGATTTTTCTCCATCGGTAAAAGGAAAAGCCTTTTGGCTGGATGCAAGAACCATCGAATTTAAACCCGATAGCTGGTTAAAAACCAATCAACAGTACACAGTAAAATTTAAACTGGGCAAAGTAACCAAAGTGCCGGAGAAGTACGACAATTTTAAATTCAGCATGCAAACTGTAAAACCATCCTTTAAAATAAGTGAAAATGGTTTACGCAGTAATGGTGTAAAAAATAAAATGAGTTTTAGCGGGCAAATAGAAACTGCCGATGTGGAAAAAGGAACTGAAATAGAAAAATTATTAACCGCAACTCAAAATGGTAAAGCACTTAAAATAAACTGGCAAGCCAATGAAGCCACCAAAACCTACGGCTTTGTGTTGGATAATATTGAAAGAGGAAAAAATGTAAGCAATATTGATTTGCATTGGGATGGAAAACCGGCAGGTATGGAAGTTAACGGAGAAAGATCGGTTGCCGTTCCTTCAATTGGTGATTTTAAAGTGTTGAACGTTGTTGCTGTTAATGAAGCACAGCAATATGCTTCGGTACAATTCAGCGATCCCATTGCTGTGGGGCAGGATTTAACAGGCATGATAAACATCAGTGGCCAGTCAGATATTTCTTATACCATCAATGGCAGTGAAGTAAAAGTTTTTGGCAATGGAAAACTGGATGGTAATTATACCGTAAACATTAACGCCGGCATAAAAAATACCTGGAGCGATGTATTGGACAAAGGTTTTACTTCCAATATCAATTTTGAAAACCGCTTGCCTTCTGTAAAAATTCATGGTAAAGGAAATATTCTGCCGAATAGCGGCAGGCTGGTATTACCTTTTGAAGCCATTAACTTAAATGCAGTAGATATCAGCATAATAAAAATTTACGAACGCAATGTGCCGCAGTTTTTACAACAAAACGATTTGGGTGGTAATGATGAATTACGCCGTGTTGCAAAACCCATCGTTCAAAAAACTTTGCGTTTAGATGATGATAAAACTTTGGACCTGCATAAAAAGCAACACTTTTCTTTAGACATTGATAAGTTTTTAAAAACAGAACAGGGTGCTATTTACAGGGTAACAATCGGTTTCCGCCCTAACTATTTTTTATACCAGGGTGTAGATACTACTGCAAAAAAAGATGGAGCTGATGAAGATGAGGGTTATGATGAAGGCTACAGCGATGAATACAGCAGGAATGGTGTTGATGATGATGACGAATTCTGGGGCAGGTACGATGAGTATTATCCTTACGGTTATAATTGGGAAAGAAGAGATGACCCTGCAAGTAAATCCTATTACAACAAAGACCGCTGGGCTACCCGGAATATTTTAGCCAGCAATATTGGCCTTACTGCAAAACGTGGTAATGATAACAGCATCAGCATTGCGGTAAGTAATATTCTTACCACCGAACCTATGGGTGGTGTTGACCTGGAGATTATAGATTACCAGCAAATGATCATCACCAAAGCAAAAAGCAGCGATGATGGTTTTGCTGCTATCGATTTAAAACGCAGGCCCTATTTATTAATTGCAAAAAAAGGAAATGAAAGAGGTTATTTAAAATTAGATGACGGTAATTCTCTTGCGTTGAGCCGTTTTGATGTAAGTGGTGAAGAAGTGAAGAATGGCATTAAAGGTTTCATCTTTGGCGAACGTGGTGTATGGCGCCCCGGCGATACCATGTTTTTAAATTTTATTGTTGAAGACAAAGAAAACAAATTACCTAAAGACCTTCCGGTAGAATTTAATTTGTTTACACCAACAGGGCAATTGTATAAACACACGGTTCAAACTAATGCCGAAGACGGATTCTATTTATTTAAAACCAATACCGATGTATCATCTCCAACAGGTAACTGGCTGGCTAAAGTAAAAGTAGGCGGCGCCAGTTTTGAAAAACGCATTAAGGTAGAAACCATAATGCCCAACCGGTTAAAAATAAATGTTGATTTTGGTAAAGATGCTTTACTGGGAGAAGGCAACACTAATACAGGAACCATTAACGCCAAATGGTTATTTGGTACGCCGGGTAAAAATTTAAAAGCAAAAATTGATGCATCCTTGTATGCAAAAACAACCTCCTTTCCAAAATTTGCCGGCTTTGATTTTGATAACCCTGCAACCAATTATCAAACACAACAAAAAACAATTTACGAAGGCACATTAGATACTGCAGGTAATGCACAACTAAAACCGGGTTTTGAAATTGATGAAGTTGCACCGGGCATGTTAACTGCAAACCTGATTGTAAAAGTTTTTGAGCCAGGCGGAACTTTCAGTATTGATAATATGAGTATTCCTTACAGTCCGTACACAAGTTATGTAGGCCTTAAATTGCCAGACGGTGAAAAACCATTTGATTATTTGCTGGCAGGAAAAACCCATACCACACAAATTGTAAATGTAGACAGTAAGGGAAATTTAACCGGCGGCAACAATGATGTTGAAGTGGAATTTTACCGCATTCAATGGCGTTGGTGGTGGGATGATAATGGCGATAACCTCAGCAACTTTACACAAAACGAATACAATAAGTTATTGAAAAAAGAAACGGTGCATCTTTCCGGTGGCCGTGGCCAATGGACTTTTGGTACATCAGAGAATGAATGGGGGCGTTATTTAATTTTAGTAAAAGATTTAAAGAGCGGCCATACCACGGGATCTACCTTATACATTGACGAACCGGGCTGGCAAAGTCGCGGCGGTGGCGATGACCAAACCGCAGCATCCATGTTATCCTTTACGTCTGACAAAGAAAAATATAATACAGGTGATGAGGTTGCACTGACAATTCCCAGCAGTAAAGGTGGCAGGATATTGGTAAGTTTAGAAAACGGCAGCAAAGTAATAAAATCTTTCTGGCAGGAGACCAAGCAGGGACAAACCATTGTGAAATTTAAAGCTGACGGTACCATGGCACCAAATGTTTATGCCACGGTAAGTTTATTACAACCACATTCGCAAACCATCAACGATCTACCAATAAGAATGTATGGTTCCATTCCCATTTTTGTCGAAGATAAAAACACGATACTCAATCCGGTCATTAATATTCCAACCACTATTCGTCCGGAACAAAATGTTTCTTTTACCGTAAGTGAACAAAGTGGAAAAGAAATGACTTATTGCGTGGCGATTGTTGATGATGGCTTATTAGACCTTACAAGATTTAAAACACCTAATCCACATGATGCATTTTATGCAAGAGAGGCATTGGGTGTAAAAAGCTTTGATATGTTTGATTATGTTATCGGAGCATGGGGTGGCGATTTAGAAAGAATACTAACTATTGGTGGTGATGCAGATGCAGGGCCGGGCAAACAAAAAACTGCCAATCGTTTTAAACCCGTTGTAAAGTTCCTTGGGCCATTCCATTTAAATAAAAATCAAACGCAAAAACAAAACTTTACGTTGCCTTCTTACATCGGTTCGGTAAGAGCAATGGTGGTAGCGGCTCATAGTGGCAGTTATGGTGCGGCAGAAAAAACCATTACAGTTAAAAAACCATTAATGATGCTGGCCACTATGCCGAGAGTACTTGGTCCCGGCGAAACCATTAAATTACCGGTTACTGTTTTTGCTATGGAGAATACTATCAGAAAAGTAAATATCTCCTTACAATCCAACCCATATTTAGAAGTGGCAGGGCCTGCTTCACAAAGCATCAGCTTTACACAACAGGGCGAGCAAATGGTGTATTATGATGTGAGGGTAAAGCCAAATACCGGTATTGGTAAAGTAAAACTGGTAGCGTCTTCCGGAAATGAAACTGCCACTTACGAAGTGGAACTTGATATCCGTAATCCGAATCCGCCGGTAACCAGCATCAGCGAAATTACTTTAGCACCAGGCCAGCAATGGAAAACAACTGCAGCACCAATTGGTGTAGCAGCAACAAGCAGTGCAACGGTAGAAATTTCCAGTGTACCATCTATGAATCTGCAAAAGCGTTTAGATTATTTGATTGAGTATCCACATGGTTGTATTGAACAAACTACTTCTGCTGTTTTTCCGCAACTGGTATTAAATCAATTAACCGATCTGGACGATTATAAAAAAGCGCAGGTAGATAAAAATATAAAAGCAGGTATTGGAAAACTGCAAAACTTTCAACGCCCCGATGGTGGTTTCAGTTACTGGCCCGGCGGCAACGAAAGCGATGAATGGGGCAGCAGCTATGCAGGCTATTTTTTAGTGGAAGCACAAAGCAATGGTTTTTTAGTTAGTGATTATATGTTGCAGCAATGGAAAAATTACCAGCGTGGTAAAGCCAACAGCTGGGTACCCACCACCAATAATTTTTATGGTGGCGATCTATCTCAATCGTATCGCCTGTACACATTGGCGTTGGCAAAAGCACCCGAGCTGGGAGCGATGAACCGTTTGAAAGAATTCAAATATTTATCTGCAGAAGCGAAATGGCGTTTGGCTGCGGCTTATAAATTAGCAGGGCAGGATAATATTGCATTGGATCTCATTAGTGGATTGGCAACAACATTCCCGGTAAGAACAAGCTGGGGTTATACCTATGGTTCCGATACAAGAGATGAAGCCATGGTATTAGAAACATTAACCCTGTTAGGCAAAAAAGTTAAAGCCGAAGAGTTGATGAAAAGTATTGCGGCCAAACTATCGCAGGATTATTGGTACAGCACACAAACCACGGCATACAGTTTAATTGCCATTGCAAAATTCTGCGGCAAAAATCCAAGTGGTGCTAAAATCATTTCTTCTGCCAGCATCAATGGCAAACAGATAGATATTAATGCGGCCACGTATCTCCGTCAGTTGCCTGTGGTATTTAAAGATCAAAACAGCAACAGCGTAGTCGTTACCAATAAAGGCAGCAACACCTTGTATGTCCGCATCATCACTAAAGGTCAGCCATTGGCAGGCGACAGTTTAAAAGTAAATAACAATCCTGCAATGCTGGGCATGAGTGTAAGCTATTTAACACAAGATGGAAAAGCCATTGAAGTAAACCAGTTAAAACAGGGCAGTGATTTTGTTGCTAAAGTAATTATTAAAAATCCTGGTAGCAGAGGCAGGTATTCTGAAATGGCTTTATCACAAATTTTCCCGAGTGGTTGGGAGATTTTGAATGCAAGAATGTTAGGTGGCGAAGGTGCTTTCAAATCATCTTACTCCACTTACCAGGATATTCGTGATGACAGGGTGTACACATATTTCAACATCAATGCCAGCGAAACACTTACTTATTATGTGCAATTGAATGCTTCGTATTTAGGAAGATATTTTCTGCCTGGTACATTTGCCGAAGCGATGTATGATAATACCATCAGTGCTGGCGTAAATGGTAAGTGGGTGGAAGTGGTGCAATAGAGAGGATAGAACACTGATGACACAGATAAAACTGATTAGCACAGATATAATCCGTGCTAATCAGTCCAATCAGCAGAATCAGTGTTCTATCCTTTTACTTTAAGTAATTTTAATCGTTGAAAAAAATATTCTCTATACTTCCGTCTATCAATCTCCGGCGCACCTCCACCAAAATAAAAATAGTGGTGTTGCTGGGTTTATTACTATGGTTCTGGTTTTCGTTACCAAAAAAATTATTCAATGCACCTACCAGTTACGTTATTGAAGATGCCGATGGTAATTTATTAAATGCCACCATCGCAGCCGATGGGCAATGGCGTTTTCCGTATAATAAAAATGTGCCGCAAAAATTTATTGACTGCATTACTACATTTGAAGACAAGCGGTTTTTTAAACATCCCGGTGTTGACCCTGTTTCTATTGGCAGGGCAGTAGTAAAAAACATAAAGAACAAAGGCGTGGTGCAGGGCGGCAGCACTATTACCATGCAGGTGATCAGACTTTCGAAAAAAGATGACAGGCGCAGCATCTGGAATAAACTAAAAGAAAGCATTCTTGCTGTAAGATTGGAAATGTCTTATTCAAAAAAAGAAATTATAGCCCTGTATGCCAGCAATGCCCCATTCGGTAGTAATGTGGTAGGATTAGATGCCGCAGCATGGCGTTATTATGGAAGAAGCCCGGATAAATTAAGCTGGGGCGAAATGGCTACGCTGGCCGTATTACCCAATGCCCCTGCATTGGTACATCCCGGAAAAAACAGGGAAACATTATTAAAGAAACGGAATATTTTACTGGATAAATTATCAGCTGCCGGAAAAATAAATCAAAGCAGCTGCGATTTAGCCAAGCTGGAAGCATTACCCGGCCAACCTTTACCCCTGCCCCAGTTTGCGCCACATTTATTACAACGTTTTAAAAAAGACTTTGCAAAAAATAATACCGGCACAAAAATAAAAACTACGATAGCTGGTACCCTGCAAAAAAATGTAGCCCGTATTATTCAGCAACACCAGGCTGTGTTAAAAGGTAATGGCATTAATAATGCCTGCGCAATTGTACTTGATGTAGAAACAGGAAATACTTTGGCTTATGTTGGAAATATTTATGCGCCACTTAATAAAGAAATGGAAAGCGATGTGGATGTAATTGCTGCGCCACGTAGCCCCGGCAGTGCATTAAAACCAATTTTATATGCCGCTATGTTAAGCGATGGATTAATTTTACCCAACTCCATCATCCCCGATATACCAACACAAATTGGCGGATATGCACCGCAAAATTTTGATCTTGGTTTTGATGGTGCAATAGCAGCCAGCAAAGCTTTAGCAAGAAGCTTAAATATTCCTGCTGTAAAATTATTACAGCAATACAAGTACCAGCGTTTTTACGAAACCTTACAACAATGCGGCATCACTACATTAAACCGTAGTGCCGATACTTATGGTTTAAGTTTAATTCTCGGCGGTTGCGAAGTAACCATGTGGGACCTGGCGAGTGTGTATGCAAGTATGGCACGTACGCTCAATCATCAAACAAAAAATAATGGCAAACCTGATCCTAATGATTTTCATCCCCCGAATTATATTGCCAGGCAAACAGCTAACAACCAACAACTATCAACTAACAACTTGCCTCTTGATGCCACTTCAATCTACTTCACCTTCCAGGCTATGCAGGATGTAATGCGCCCTGGCGAAGAAGGTTTGTGGCAACAATTTACTTCTTCGCAAAAAATAGCATGGAAAACAGGTACTAGTTTTGGTTTTAGAGATGGCTGGGCTATTGGTGTTACACCTAAAAATGTAATTGCAGTTTGGGTAGGTAATACTGATGGTGAAGGCAGGCCGGGACTGATCGGTGTACAAACAGCAGCGCCAATCCTCTTCGATATTTTTCGGCTTCTGCCAAACGTTAGTTGGTTTGAAAAGCCAAAATATAATTTTTCATTTGTACCTGTGTGCAGGCAAAGTGGTTACCGTGCCAATATTGATTGTCCTGATACAGATACTTTATTTATGCCGCCCAATGCAACTAAAGTTCCGTTATGCCCCTATCATAAAATGATTCACCTTGATGCCACCGGAACATTTCGTGTAACAGCACAATGCGAAAGCCCTTCTAACATGCAGCACAAAAGCTGGTTTATTTTATCGCCTGCAATGGAATATTATTACAAACAAAAAAATGCCGACTATAAAACCCTGCCGCCATTTAAACCCGGTTGCGATTATGCCGAAACCGGCAAGGCAATGGAAATCATCTACCCACAGCCTGATGCAAAAATTTATGTGCCACTGGAAGTAAGTGGCGAAAAAGGCAAAACTGTTTTTACAGCAGCACACCGAAAAAACGGTACCAAAATTTTCTGGAGCCTGGATGATAATTTTATTGGCACCACCCAAAACTTTCATCAAATGGCATTAAACCCTTTGCCGGGCAGGCATGTTATTACTTTAACAGATGAAAACGGCACCAGCATAAGCCGCCAGTTTGAAATACTGGAAAAAGAAAAATAAATCAGCACTTATAAAAATATTTATGCAAAACATTTAATGCCTGCATCATGATAAAAAAATTATCATGAAAGTAATTACAAAACTGCTGCTGGCATTTAACTGCATATTGTTTACACAAAACATAGCTGCACAAAAAGCAATTGATACCAAAATTGAAAAAGCCACTGTTTTTTTAAACGGTGCACAAATAAACCGGACAGGAAAAACGACGGTAAACCCCGGCACATCCGAAATTATTTTTAAAGGCATATCTCCATACATAAATAAACAAAGCATACAAGTAAAGGCAGAAGGCAGTTTTACTGTGCTTTCAGTAGTACATAAAATAAATTACCTGGAAGAACAAACCAAACAAAATGAATTACTGAAAGTAGAAGAGCTGAAAGAAAATTTACAGGATAAGATCAACCTGCAAAAAGATATGATGAGTATTTATGTAAATGAAGAAACACTCTTATCAAAAAACCAGGCTATTGTGGCGCAGAACACCGGTTTAAAAACTATTGACTTAAAAGAAGCCGCTGATTTTCACCGCCAGCGTTTAACAGAATTAAAACTGAAAGAAACAGAGATCAATAAAATAGTAAAAAAATATTACGAAGAAATGGGTAAGCTGAATAAGCAACAGCAGGAGTTAAGTAAACAAGCCACAACTGCAACCAGCGAAGTGGTAGTAACCGTACAAAGTAAAGAAATATCCAACGCAGGTTTTACATTAAGTTATTTTGTTGATAAAGCCGGATGGTATCCTACTTACGACTTAAGGGTTACAGATATCAGCCACCCAATAACCATGGCATACAAAGCAAATGTTTATCAATCGTCCGGCGAAGACTGGAAAGATATTAAACTCACTTTATCTACCGCCAATCCCAAACAAAATGGCGAAAAACCAAATTTACCTACCTGGTACCTGCATTATTTTACACCACAATTTTATGGTTTAAATAATTTAAACAGTAATGCCTACAATCCAAATGTAAGAGAAGTGTCGGGCAGGGTTACCAATCAAAACGGGCAACCGGTTTCATATGCTTCTGTAGTAGTAAAAGGAACAAATGCTGGTACAACAACAGATGCTGGTGGTAATTTCAGAATAAGTATTCCTTACAATGCTTCAACAATTGTTATTTCTGCCGTTGGTTTACAAAGCAGGGAATTATTTATTTCATCCAACCAAATGAATATTGCTATGCAGGAGAATAATAAAAGTTTGGATGAAGTAGTTGTAGTTGGCTATGGCAGTTCAGGTGGAGACAGGGATTTTTCCGGTAGTTATTCTAAACAAAAAAAAGAAGCCAGTATTCCTTTAACTGTTTCCGAAAGACAAAACACCACCAGCTTTTCTTACGACATTGAAACACCTTATACCATTTTAAACGACGGCAAAACTTCTACTGTAGAAATGAAAACTATGGAGGTACCGGCCTTGTATGAATACTATTGTGCACCTAAAATAGAAACCGATGTTTTTTTAACTGCAAAAATTACCGACTGGAACGATTTAAATTTACTGGAAGGCGAAAGCAGTTTATTTTTTGAAGGTACTTATTTAGGCAAAGCCATGATTAATCCCAATACCGCTACCGACACTTTAAATATTTCGCTGGGCAGAGACAAAAATATTGTTGTAAAAAGAACCAGCATAAAAGAATTCAGCAAGAAACAATTTTTAGGCAGCAATAAAATTTATTACCGAAATTTTGAGATCAGCATCCGCAATAATAAAAAGCAATCCATCAATTTAATTATCGAAGATCAATTCCCACTCAGCACCATGAAAGAAGTGGAAGTGGATAAACTAGAAAATAAAGAAGCCGAACTGGATAGTGAAACCGGTAAATTAAAATGGACAATGCAGCTGGAACCGGCTAAAGAAAAGAAAGTAAACTTCAGGTACTCTGTAAAATATCCAAAAAACAACAGCCTGGTATTGGAATAAACTGGTATAGTTGTATCATCTGTTTAAAAATAAGGGGAAAGAAATCAATTATCCGTTACCAAATTTCTCCTTATTTTTAATAAAATAAAAATTACAACTATGCCAATAAGAATGGTTGACGATCCGGAAAACCAGAATGACTATAATGAACAGAACGATAATTCGGGTGGTGGCGGTGGCCGTGGGGGTATTAATCCCGGCGGAGCTGGCGGACTGTTGAATTTTTTACCCTTATTACTGAGCCTGTTCAGAGGTGGTGGCGGCGGTAAAAAAATAATTTTTCTATTGGTAATTGCCGGTGCCGCATTTTTTTTAATGCGTAATGGTTCATGCTCCGGCTTAACCGATGTGGTTTCAAAATTTTCAACCGGTGGAAAATTAGATCCCGAAGAATTTAAAAAAGCAAGTGTTTATGAAGGCTTGTCTGACGATAATGGTAAAAACCCTTTACCCGAAGCTGTTTCGTTATTAAAATATGCCCCCGACAGATTGAACCAGGGGCACCAGGGTAGTTGCGTTGCATGGAGCAGTGGCTATGCAGCCCATACCATTTTGCAAAGTGTAAGCACACGTCAGGATCCAAACAGTATTGCCTACAGTCCTGCATTTTTATACAATTATATCGGGCTTGATGGATGCCAGGGTTCTTATATTATTAAGGCCATGGAATTTATGCAGAAGAATGGCGCTGTATCAATGCAGCAATTTCCTTACGATGAAAATGATTGTACCCGCCAGGCTAATCAAACTTTAATAAACCAGGCATCAAATAATAAAATACATGGCTTTAACCGCCTTACCGATGATGATGGTGTAAGTGCTTTAAATTTCAGGGCTATTAAAGAACATTTAGCAAAAGATGCCCCGGTGGTAATTGGTATGATGGTAGGCGGAAGTTTTATGCAGGATATGATGGGACAAAAAGTTTGGCACCCATCGCAGGATGATTACAGCATGCAGGGTTTTGGCGGCCACGCCATGTGTGTTATTGGATATGACGACAGGATTGAAGGTGGCGCTTTTCAAATAATGAACAGCTGGGGACCCGAGTGGGGACAAAACGGTATTGGTTATGTACGCTATGGCGATTTTAGAAAATTTGTACGTGAAGCCTATGGTGTTGATGCCTTACCTAAAAGCGGAGCCGCTTTAAATGTAGATTTTGAATGTAATATTGGTTTGGTAAATGCTTCAACCAAACAATATATTCCTTTACGTGCCGGTGGCGGTAATGTTTTTACTACCACAGCGCCAATAAAAAAAGGCACTAAGTTTAAACTGGAATTAAAAAATGCACTGGAATGTTATGTGTATATTTTTGGCCAGGAAACTGATAAAAGCAGTTATGTATTATTTCCATACAAGCCTATACACTCGCCGTACTTTGGTGTAACGGGATACCGTTTATTTCCACGTAAAGAATCGATGATGGCCGACAGTATTGGCAACAAAGATTTTATGGCAATTGTAGTTAGCAAACAACCATTGGACTATACTGCACTAAATGCAGCAATAAGCAGAAGTACACAATCTACCTATGCAGGTAAATTAAATGAAGCCATCAGCACCAATGCCATTAGCGGAGTAAAATTCAATAATACCGGTACAGGTAATATTTATTTTAAAGCCGATGCAGGTGAACAAAAGAATATTGTTGGTTGTGTGGTAGAGATTGATAAAAATTAATGTAATGAGCAACACAGCTAAATTTCTTCAACTCATCAATAACCGTTTTAAGTTCAACCTGTTTTTATTATCTAAGTTACCCAGCGCATTTTTTTGTGGTGTAAGGGTGCAACAGGCCGATGAGACTAAATGTGTGGTAACGGTTCCTTATAAATGGCTGAGCCAAAATCCTTTTAAGAGTACTTATTTTGCCTGCCTTAGTATGGCAGCAGAAATGAGTACCGGTGTTTTAGGACTTGCACATATTTATAAAAGCAGCCCGGCTGTAAGTATGCTGGTGGTTAATATTACCGGCAATTTTTTTAAGAAGGCTGTTGGCAAAACGATATTTACCTGCCCCGATGGTTTATTAATAAAACAAACTATTGAGGCAGCCATTGCAAGCGGAGAAGGCAAAACTGTAACAGCAAAAAGTAATGGCATAAATGAACAGGGCGAAGTTGTGGCAACATTTGAAGTAACCTGGAGTTTTAAAGCAAAGCATTTGAAATAATTTTTACCTGGCACCACAATTGAGCAACCATCACAAATATCGTTACAATGATATTTGTCATATGTAACCCCTCATTTGAATAGCTGTTTCTCTCCCTATATTTACCT
>JAYVJU010000040.1:0-5908 GCA_043769035.1 Ferruginibacter sp. | reverse complement strand
TTTTTTTGTAATAGCATATAGCAGCATGTTTGGTTTTAATGTCAGGTAGTTTACTACCTGACATATTTTTTCCTGTCAAACCTTATTGCAGCAGGATGAATTTAGTTTACATTGTACCTGTTTTCTTTAATGAATTTTAATTGCAGATGTTAATACAATTATTAAGGTTGCTGTTTGTGTGTTGTTTATTTTTGTTAACAGCTTTTTATTCTTTTGCACAACAGCTGTTACCGCAATTTACCTCCCTGCCTTCCGCTCAAACAAAAGTGGATTTTAAAAATACCCTTGTAGAAAGTGCTGAGCAAAACATTGTTACTTACGAATATTTATATAATGGTGGTGGTGTTGCAGCAGCAGATTTTAATAATGACGGACTTGTAGATATTTATTTTACCGCTAACCAGCAGCCTAATAAATTATACCTTAATAAAGGCAACTTTAAATTTGAAGATATTACCCGGGTCGCACATGCAGAAGGCCGGAAGGGTTGGAAAACCGGCGTGAGTGTTGCCGATGTTAATGGCGATGGATACCTTGATATTTACTTATGTTATTCAGGAGATGTTGATGCCGAAAGCAGGGCAAACCAATTACTGATTAATAACGGCAACCTCACATTTACTGATAAGGCAAAGGAAATGGGCGTTAACGATAAAGGATACAGTACACAGGCTGTATTTTTTGATTACGACCGTGATGGCGACCTTGACCTTTTTGTACTCAATCACAATATTAAAGTACTGCGGAATTTTGATGCCGCTTTTGTAAAAAAAATGGTTGACCCCGATGCCGGGGACAGGCTTTACAGAAACGACAATAATCATTTTACAGATATTACACAACCGGCTGGCATTATTTCCAATCCTATTGGGTATGGGCTGTCGGTTACCGTTAGCGATATTAATAACGACGGCTGGCCCGATTTATATGTATCTAACGATTATGTAGAAGAAGATTATCTCTACATCAATAATAAAGATGGCAGTTTTACCGACAAACTGAAGGAACAGTCAGGCCATATTTCAAATTTTTCTATGGGGGTTGATATTGCCGATATTAATAATGACGGATTAGCAGATATTTTTACCCTGGACATGCTGCCGCAGGATAACCGCCGGCAAAAATTACTGTATGCACCCGATAATTATGAATTATATAATAATACACTGCAAAATGGTTTTTACCATCAGTTAATGCGCAATATGCTGCAGCTAAATAATGGCAATGGTACTTTTAGCGAAGTGGGGCAAACAGCAGGTATTTCAAATACCGACTGGAGCTGGGGAGCATTGTTGGCAGATTTTAATAATGATGGTAAAAAAGATCTTTTTGTTACCAACGGATATGGAAGAGACATGACCAACCGGGATTTTGTAAAATTTTATGCCAATGAAAGGTTGAAGCACCTGCAGGGAAAAACCGATAGCCGCATGTTTCAAATGCTTAAAGGAATAAAATCAACTCCATTACACAATTATATTTTTGAAAATACCGATGGTATTCAGTTTAAAGATCAATCGGAGGGTTGGGGTTTTGGCGAATTAAATTTTTCACACGGCACAGCTTATGCCGATCTGGATAATGATGGCGACCTTGACCTTGTAGTAAATAAGATGAACCAGGAAGCTGGCATTTATAAAAACAATACTATTGAAAATAAACAGGGGGGTAATTTTTTAAAATTACAATTAACCACTGCACAAAATAAATTTGCTATTGGTGCAAAAGCAACGGTGTTTACCGCATCTGGCATGTACAGCATTGAAAATTTTCCGGTGCATGGCTTTCAATCATCTATGCAAATACCGTTGCATTTTACTTTTCCCGATAAAAAAATTGACTCTTTACAGGTGCACTGGCCCGATGGCAGCTTACAAACTGTACAAAAAAATATTGCCATTAACAGGCAGCTTGCTGTTATACAGGAAAAAAACAGCAGTAATGCCACACCGCTTCTTTTACCCGGCAGTGCAATTTTTAAAAGCAGCAGTATAAAAATAAATTATGTACATAAAGAAGATGTTGTAAACGATTTTAAAATTCAGCCATTAATGCCCAATATGTTATCTTATTCAGGGCCACGGATTGCAAAGGCAGATATTAATGGCGATAAGCTGGATGACATTTATATATGTGGCCCAAAGCAACAGGCTGGGGCTTTGTTTTTGCAGCAGGCAGATGGTGATTTTACTTTATCGGTACAGCCAGGTTTTGATGCAGATGCAGTTGCTGAAGATTGTGGTGCCGTTTTTTTTGATGCAGATAAGGATGGTGATATGGATTTGTATGTAATAAGCGGAGGTTATGCTGTTGAAAATAACGACCCTGCTTTGCAGGACAGGTTGTACATTAATGAAGCAGGGAAATTTATCCGCAAAAATGATTTGTTGCCTGCAGAAACTATTTCCGGTTCGCAGGCAGTACCTATGGATTTTGATAATGATGGCGATGAAGATTTATTTGTAGCAGCAAGGGTTATTCCCGGCCGTTACCCCCAAACACCCGAAAGTTTTTTATTGGTAAATAATGGCAAAGGAAAATTTGTAAATGAAACAGCAACCATTGCGCCGCTTTTTGCTGCATCAGGTATGGTTACCGATGCAAAATGGGCAGATATTGACGGCGATAAAAAAAATGAACTGATCATTTGTGGAGAATGGATGACACTAAAATGTTTTTCTTTTAATGGCCAGAAGTTTGAAGATATATCCGGCAAAATTTTTAATGAAAAATTAAGTGGCTGGTGGAACCGGCTTGCATTAGCCGATATGGATAACGATGGCGACCTGGATATAATTGCCGGTAACTGGGGCACAAACAGCCAGCTTCATGCCACAGATAAAGAGCCGGTAACCATGTATTATGGCGATTTTGATAACAATGGATATACTGATCCGTTGTTGTGTTATTACATTCAGGGTACATCATACCCAATGGCTTCACGAGATGAAATGACAGACCAGATAGTAAGCCTGCGTCAGCGCTTTCCCACTTACGATTCTTATGCCGATGCCACTATCAATGATGTTTTAAATGAGGAGCAGTTAAAAAATGCCAAACAGCTTTCTGCAAATTATCTGCATACTACCTGGTTTGAAAATGTTAAGGGAAAATTTGTAACCCGAAGTTTACCGGTGCAGGCAGATTTTTCGCCGGTGTATGCCATTTACACCGATGATTTTAATGGCGATGGCAATATAGATATTTTGCTGGGAGGTAATGTGGAACAGGTGAGAATAAAAATTGGAAGAATTGATGCTGATTATGGAATACTGCTTGCAGGAAACGGGAAGGGAGATTTCACATACATCAACCAAATACAATCGGGCCTGGCAATAAAAGGATGTGTGAGAGACATTATAAAAATAAATGCAGCTGGCAAAAAAAAATTAATGATAGGGTTAAATAATCAGTCACCTGTTTTTTTAAATTATTAAATGCGGGATGAAGAGAATATTATTTTATATACTGTTTTTTTTATTTGCAAGCCTTCAATTAGTTGCAGGGCATAAAAAAACCTCCGGTACAACCGGTTATGTGGCTGCATTAAAAAAAGTAACAGATGTAATGCTGAATGATGTTGCATCGCCGGTTGCAGCCAGCCGCTACTATGCTTACATTTCGTTAACTGCTTACGAAACCCAATCACTTTTTAATGATAAAAATTATCCATCGCTGCATGGTTACGTTAATAAGTTACCAGAGATTAAAATAGATAATATCTTTTTAAAATCAGTTGACCCGTCATTGGCAATTATTCTTTCTGTTTTTAAATCGGGAGAAAAATTACTGCCATCAGGTTATCTGCTGAAAAAGCAAATAGACTCCCTTAAGAATTTGTACATAAACAGTAAGGAGCTTACATCGGTTTTTACACAAACAGCATTGTTAGTGGACCAGGTTGTACAACAAATGATGCCTTACATTAAAGGAGATGGTTTTACAACACTTAATAACCAGCCACGCTACACACCTAAAAACGGCGATGCCTACTGGCAGCCAACTCCTCCTGTATTTATGGCACCTGTTGAACCGCACTGGAATACGCTCCGTCCATTTATACTCGATTCTGCACAACAGTTTAAAGTAGCCGTGCCTGCTGCATATGATACGGTTAAAACATCATCCTTCTTTATGCAGTTAAAAGAAGTGTATGATATAAGTTTTACAGCCAGTAAAGAGCAAAAAGCCATCGCCATGTTTTGGGATTGTAACCCTTTTGCAGTACAGCAGATAGGGCATGTGGAATTTGGAATAAAAAAAATATCACCAGGCGGGCATTGGATAGGCATTACGGGCATTGCCTGTAAAAAACAGCAATTGCTTTTAAATAAAACAGTCTTTGTTCATGTGCTGGTCAGTATTACACTGGCCGATGCATTTATTGCCTGCTGGGATGAAAAATACAGAAGCAACAGGGTAAGGCCCGAAACCGCAATAAGAAAATTAATTGATCCACGCTGGTATCCCTTATTACAAACACCGCCTTTTCCCGAATATGTTTCGGGGCATAGTGTAGCATCAACTGCTGCTGCTGTTGTATTAACCGAAATATTTGGATCCCGTTTTTTATACATTGATGATACAGAAACAGAATTTGGGCTTCCAAAAAGAAAATATAATTCTTTTGAGCAGGCTGCATCAGAAGCTGCAATATCAAGGTTGTATGGTGGTATTCATTACCAGGATGCGATTGCTGAAGGCAAATGGCAGGGAAAAAAAGTAGGTGGGTTGGTAATAAATAAATTAAAGGGCTATTTAGATGTGTTGGTAAAAAATAAATGAATGTTCTTTAAAATCCGTTTGCAGGATAATAAAAAATAAAATTTATGAAACATAAAAACCATTCCTTTTTTATCAGCAGTATTGTATCTGTATTATTAATCAGTTATTCCGGTCATGCACAGCAAAATGTTCATCAGCAGTCAACACAATACGAATGGCCGGCCGACGAAAAGGTAAAAGCTAAATTAGATAAATGGCAGGATCAAAAATTTGGTATGATAATTCACTGGGGATTGTATGCTGTGCCGGGTATAATTGAATCATGGAATCTTTGTAACGAAGACTGGATTAACCGACCGGACAGTAATCAGAGTTATGAAGATTATAAAAAATGGTACTGGGGTTTGCAAAAAGATTTTAACCCGGTAAAATTTGACCCGGAGAGCTGGGCAAAAGCAGGTAAAGATGCCGGTATGAAATATCTTGTTTTTACCACCAAGCACCATGATGGTTTTTGCATGTTTGATACAAAGCAAACCAACTTTAGTATTGCAAACGGGCCTTTTAAAAATAATGCTAAAGCAGATGTTGCCAAATATGTTTTTGATGCTTTTAGAAAAAATGATTTTATGATTGGGGCTTATTTTTCAAAACCCGATTGGCATACAGAAAATTACTGGTGGCCCAAATATGCAACCGCTAACAGAAATAATAATTATGACATCAGACAATTCCCCTGGCGCTGGAACAAATTTAAAGACTATACCTACAACCAGATCAGTGAGCTGATGAACAACTATGGCACCGTGGATATTTTATGGCTGGATGGTGGCTGGGTGCGGCCATTAGAAACGGTGAATGATGAAGTGCGGAGCTGGGGTGCAGATATTCCCAAATGGAGTCAGGATATTGATATGCCTAAAATTGCAGCTATGGCCAGAGCAGCACAACCGGGTTTGTTAGTAGTGGACAGAACTGTGCATGGCCCTTATGAAAATTATCAAACACCGGAACAACGCATTCCTGCGGAGCAGTTAAATCATCCCTGGGAAAGCTGTATGACACTTGCAAACAACTGGGGTTATGTAAACAACGACGAATTTAAATCATCTGCAAAAGTTATTCATGCCTTAATAGAAATTGTAGCAAAAGGAGGCAGCCTGTTACTGGGTATTGGGCCCAG
>JAYVJU010000039.1:0-34520 GCA_043769035.1 Ferruginibacter sp. | reverse complement strand
TAATTCGTTAGGATATTTTGCCGGCTCATTCAGCCATTTCTTTTTACGGGTAACATCATGTAATATCTGTTCGGCCAATGTTATTGCAGTACCGCTTGGGGCATCTTTTTTTTGTGTGTGATGAATTTCTTCCATACTCACTTCGTAAGTGTCCTGTTTGCTCATCAGTTGTGCAAGCTTTTTATTCAACTCAAAAAAAATATTTACGCCTACGCTGTAGTTACTGGAATATAAAAAAGCACCATTTACTGCTTCGCATTTTGCTTTAATTACCGGCCATTGTTCCAGCCAGCCGGTGCTGCCACTTACCACGGGTATGCCGGCATCAAAACATTTTAAAATATTTTCAACAGCACTGTGTGGCCCGGTAAATTCAATGGCAACATCACATTGCTGTAAATTTTCCGGTGTAAAAGTATCTATATTATTGATATCGATTTTTAAAGATGCAGTGTGGTTTCTTTGTAAAACAATTTCTTCAATTGCTTTACCCATTTTGCCATAGCCAATTAATGCAATTTTCATTTTTAATTTAAAATATGCTGGATGAATAATTTTAAAATGAAGGTACTTGTTTTGTTTTTACCTTGCCAATATTGAGTACTAAACTTATGCCGTTGGTATTAGCCATCGGGCTGTAACCGGGTTTAATCTGTAAACTCAGGTTATCACTCACATCAAAAGTTTTAAGGTGGGCATCTACTGCCGCATCCACTACATTCAATCCCCAAAAAGCTAAAAAAAACAGTACCGAATAATCTACATTCTGGCGTACTTCGTTTCTAAAGTTTTTTATAAGCTCCGGGTCGCTGAGTACACCGAAATAGGGTTCAGGAATTAAACTGTTATTGGAGTCAATACCATCAATAGCATTTTTATAAGCAGCATTGGCTTCTTTAAACTGTTTGATGTTTCTGAAAAAAATATAGGCAGTTGTTCCCAATGCACCATATACAATCGGCATTTTCCAATATTTTTTATTGGTGGCCTGGCCCCAGCCCGGTAGTATTGCCGAACGGAGAATAGCTATTTTGGGGCTATAAGGTTTGGCTGTATCTATTGAAAATATATTTACCTTCTCTTTTTTAACAGCAGTTTTTGCAGCTACATTTTTTTTTGTGCTGTCAGTTTGTGCAAACAGGTGTATTGAAGGCACAAAAAAAAGAATGGAAATTATTGATTTAAGAAAGGTCATTTAAATTCTTATGTTCTAAAAGGCTCCTCTATCCGGGAATTTCAGGGTGTATTAACTCACTGTAATTTTAAACTTATCCAGCAAAGCATTTAACTCTTCTAAAGAATAGTATTCGAATAAAACAGAACCATATCCTTTTTTATTGTGTGTTAATTTTACTTTAGTGTTAAAGTTAGATGCTAAATTATCCTCTATCTTTTTAAATGCCGGAGGCAGATCTGTTTTTACACCAAGTTTAACAGTATGGGGTGTATAAATTTTTCTTACCAGTTCTTCGGTTTGCCTCACCGACAAACTTTTATTTTTTATTTCGTTGAAGATGAATAATTGTTTATCCACCACATCAACATTTATCAATGCCCTGGCATGGCCCATTGTTATAATACCACTGCGTACTGCAATTTGAATATCGGGGGGCAATTTCAACAGCCTGATATAATTGGTAACAGTGCTTCTGTCTTTACCCATACGTTCTGCCACCTGCTCCTGGGTATAATCCAGTTCATCCATCAGGCGTTTATAACTTAATGCAATTTCTATAGCATTTAAATTTTCTCTTTGTAAATTTTCCAGCAAAGACAATTCCAGTAACTGCACATCATTAGCCTGCCTTACGTACACAGGCACATCTCTTAATCCTGCAATTTTAGCAGCTCTAAAGCGGCGTTCGCCGGCAATTAACCTGTATTTGCCATTTGGTAATTTAGATACAGTTAATGGCTGAATGATATCATGCAATTTTAATGATGCTGCCAGTTCACTCAGAGCCAACTCATCGAAATCTTTTCGGGGTTGTTTGGGGTTTACTTCAATCTGATCTAATGCAACACGTGACGATGTAGTGTTCTGTTCAACCACTTCAGTCTTTAAACTTCCTGCGGTGCTTTTAAGATCGGCATCAATGTTTTGCAATAAACTGCGTATTCCTTTTCCTAAAGCGTCTTTTTTATTGGGAGGGGTCATTTGAGTTTTAAGTTTTTAGTTGTAAGTATTAAGTTAAAAGTTTTAAGCAACACAATACTTATCACTTAAAATTTATTACTTCTTACTCGAGAATTCTGTCTTCTTCTTTTATTTTAGTCATATTGTTTTTTTGCAAAATTTCTTTTGCAAGGTTCAGGTAATTGATGGAGCCTTTGCTGTCGGCATCATATAATATTACAGGCTTGCCAAAACTAGGCGCTTCGCTTAACCTGGTATTACGGTGAATAATACTGCTGAAAACAATATCTTCAAAATGGCGGCGTACTTCGCTTACCACCTGGTTACATAACCGTAAACGGCCATCATACATGGTCATCAGTATCCCTTCAATTTTTAAATCGGGGTTTAACCTGTTTTGTACAATTTTAATAGTGTTTAATAATTTGCCCAAACCTTCCAATGCAAAAAATTCTGTTTGTACCGGCACCACCACACTGTCTGCCGCAGTTAAAGCATTAACTGTAATCAGGCCTAAAGATGGAGAACAGTCAATTACTATAAATTCATATTCATTTCTAATAGGCTCTAGTATATTTTTTAAAACACTTTCCCTGTTGGGGTAATTGATCATTTCAATTTCTGCACCCACCAAGTCAATATGCGATGGTAAAACATCCAGGTAAGGGATGTCGGATTTTAATATTACATCTTTTGCCTGCGCTTCATTTACCATACAGTCGTAAAGGCTCTGGGTAATATTATGCAGGTCGAAACCGGTTCCGGTGGTACTGTTTGCCTGTGGATCTGCATCAACCAACAGGGTTTTAAACTCCAGCACCGCTAAACTTGCTGCCAGGTTAATTGCCGTGGTTGTTTTGCCTACACCGCCTTTTTGATTCGCTACGCCTATTATTCTTGCCATAATCCTAAGTTGTTAGTATTAAGTTGACAGTTGATAGTAGCTGTTATTCCAAATACTATCATCTAACATCTGTCAATTTTCCGTCAGGTTGGCAAATTTAACTATTCGGCATAATATTGGGCAACAAAGAATCAACATTGTTGTTATAGTTATAAACAATATATAAAATTTAATGATTACAATAGTTTCGGGCACCAACAGAATAGGCAGTAATACACTTAAAGTAGCCAAAGAATATCAACGTTTACTGGATGAAAAAGGAGTTAAAGCAGGTTTATTTTCGCTGCAAGGCGTGAATGTAATGACCAGGGATGCCGATTTTGCAGCCATTGAAAACAATATCATCATCCCTACCAGCACATTTATTTTTATTGTGCCGGAGTACAATGGCAGTTTCCCCGGGGTTTTAAAATTGCTTTTTGATAACAGCCGTTCGCATGAAATATGGTTTAACAAACAGGCGCTTATTACCGGCAATGCCACCGGCAGGGCGGGTAATTTAAGGGGGATGGATCACCTGGCCGATATTTTAAACTATATGAAAATAACGGTGCACCCCAATAAATTACCCATATCGCAGGTAAATAAATTAATGGATAGCGAAGGCAGATTTACAGATGCCATTGCTTTGAATGCCATCAATAACCAGTTAGATGAATTTCTTAACTGGCGGTGGTAAGCAATAAATTTAACAGGCAGTTAAAATATTCTGCTCTCACAAACGTCTAACTTCAATAACCGAACCAACGGGATTAACAACAAACTTTAAATTTTTCATGCGTACACCATTAGGAGTATTAATTTTTATTACAGTAACAGTATTGCTGGATACTTATGTTTTTCAGGCCATTAAATCGGTGAGCCAGGCCTTATCGCCAAGGGCGAAAGTAATTGTCTATTCTATTTACTGGGCACTTACTGCAATTACCGTTATTGGCTTTTTATTATTTGTGTATACCGGGCAGGATTTTTTAGGAAAAAAAATAAGAACCTATTTATTTGCTACTATAATCGGTTTGTTTTTAGCCAAAATAACGGCAGGTGTTTTCTTTTTAATAGATGATATACGCCGTGGCGTGCAGTGGGCGGCATTAAAACTTTTTTCTAACAGCAGAACAGGTGCTGTAGCCGATTTGGCAAACGAAGGTATTACCCGTTCTGCATTTTTAAACTGGTTGGGCCTGGCTGCAGGCAGTACCTTGTTTGGAAGTTTGTTATACGGCTTTGGTAATAAATATAAGTACGATGTAAAACGGTTACAACTGGCTTTCGAAAATTTACCCCGGTCATTTAAAGGATTAAAAATTGTTCACATCAGCGATATACACAGCGGCAGTTTTACCGATAAAAAAGCGGTACTGCATGGAGTAAATAAAATAATGGCCGAAAAAGCCGACATCATTCTATTTACCGGCGACCTGGTAAACGACAGGGCTACAGAAATGGGAGAGTATATGGATGTTTTCAACCAGGTAAAAGCACCCATGGGTGTGTACAGCACTTTTGGTAATCATGATTATGGCGATTATGTAAGCTGGCCATATAATGGTGTAAGTAAGGAACAGAACTTAGAAGACTTAAAAAAAGTGCATGCCGATTTGGGGTGGCGTTTATTGATGAATGAACATGTGGCGTTGGAAAAAGGTGGTGAACATATTGCTTTGCTGGGTATTGAAAACTGGAGTAACAAAGCCCGGTTTCCCAGGCACGGACGGATGGAACTTGCACATCCCGGTACAGAAAAATATCCTTTTAAAATATTAATGAGCCACGACCCCAGCCATTGGGATGCACAGGTAAAAAAAGATTACCCCGATATTGATTTAATGCTGAGCGGCCACACCCACGGTATGCAGTTTGGTATTGAAGTACCTGGCTTTAAATGGAGCCCTGTACAATATATGTACACCCAATGGGCAGGCCTGTATAAACAAGGCACACAGCATTTAAATGTAAACCGTGGCTTTGGTTTTATTGGTTACCCTGGAAGAGTGGGAGTGCTGCCCGAGATTACGGTGATTGAGTTGGTGTAGGGTATTATTCTTTTCCCCAATTATAAAAGCGATATTTTGAAATAAGTATTTGATTGTCTACTAGTCTGAATAATGAATCTGTAGACGGTAATTTATAATTGCTGAGACCTATTTTTTTATCAGAAGCTCCAATATTTAATTTTATCTCTGAGTATAATCCATCGTCCATGTCAGTTGAATAATTGTTTTTAAGGGTGTCTAAACGTAATGCCGATACAATATTAAGAATACTATCGGCTTGACTTTTTCGAAATTCACATTTAAATAAAATCCTCTCTTTACAATTCTCAAAATCACAATTAGCTTTCAGTACGATACCCTTTTCATTGATTTCATAAATACGTGTTAGACCTACAGCACCTGCAAAATGTTTTATATTTATTGAGTATGACTTATCATTGGATTTGCAACCATGTAATATCAAGCAAATCAATGAAAATAGGGATATAAAAAACTTGCGCATATCGAAGTTGATAATTGACATTTTAAATATAGAAGTTTTTACAATTATTGCTTTCATGTATACTAATAACTGGAGAAAATAAACGTAATTTTCACACTAACCTAATCCCTTCCTTCTCCAAGCTAATCTTCTTCTGGCGGTATAAATTCCCTACCGTCATCTTAAAAGTTTTTTTACTCATGGCAAAAAAGGAATAAATATCATCAGGGTTACTTTTATCGTGGTAAGGTAAAAAGCCATTATTTTCTTTTAGCAGGCGCAGTATCTTTTCGGTTTCATCTTCTACACGGTTGTAGCCGGCTTTGCCTGCAGCCACATCAATTTTATTATCTTCTGTGTAAATCTTTTTTATAAAGCCTTTAAATTTATCGCCTGCAGTAATGTCCCTGTAAATTTCGTTGTGGTGTAATACGCCGGTGTGCAAATTATTAATGATAACCACGTAGCCAATATCGGTACGGCGGTAAACGGTTAAGTCAACTTCATCTAAAACTTTTACAGTTAAATCGTCATTGCTTAAAAAGGATTCTATTTTTTCGGTAGCGGCTAAGCGGCCGGTTTGCTCATCTAAATAAATTTTTACTAAGTACTCACCGTTGGGTATCATGCCACGCTGCTGTTTGCTTTTGGGCACAAAAATATCTTTCATCAAACCATTATCTAAAAAAGCACCTTGTGGTGTTACACTGATGCACCTTAGTTTTACAATATCTCCCAAAATACCTTTTGGTTTTTGCGTGGTGGCAATCAGGCGGTCTTCGCCATCGTGGTATAAAAACACATTGATCTCATCATCAATCTTTACACCATCGGGCATAAAACGTTTGGGTAATAAAATACCTTCGTCACCATCATCTAAATAAACACCAAAAGCCACTTCACGTATTACTTTTAATGTATTGTATTCGCCAACTTTAATCATAATTACTTGTATTGCGGTAAAGGTAAGTTTTTTACCTCCATCAGCTCTAAACCTCTAAACACCTAAACTTCTAAACTTTCTACATCCCTAAACCTACCAACCCAAAAAGCATTATCTTCACCAAAATAAAAATTTACTTTGAAGTTTACAGAATTTGGTTTTGATGATCGTTTAATAGAGGGTATTGAAGCATCCGGATATGAAAACGCCACACCTGTGCAGGAACAGGTTATACCATTAATTTTACAGGGAAAAGATATAATAGCCTCTGCCCAAACCGGCACCGGTAAAACAGCCGCATTTTTATTGCCGCTGATTAACAAAATTATTACCGATCCGCAGGTTGACCATACCAATACAGCCCTGGTTATTGTACCCACAAGGGAGCTGGCCATACAAATTGCTCAGCATATGGAAGGACTCTCTTATTTTACCTCGGTAAGTTCTATTGCAGTATATGGCGGTGGCGATGGTAATGCTTTTGTACAAGAGAAAAAAGCATTAAGTCATGGTGCCGATGTGGTGATATGCACACCCGGAAAAATGATGGCGCATATAAAAATGGGCTATGTAAAATTAGACGGCTTAAAATATTTAATATTAGATGAGGCAGACCGTATGCTGGATATGGGATTTTACGACGACATCATGTTCATCATAAATCACCTGCCAAAGAAAAGGCAAAATTTGTTGTTTTCGGCCACCATGCCGCATAAGATAAGGGAGATGGCAAGGAAGATATTGCACCAGCCATCGGAAATAAATATCTCCATTAGTAAGCCCAACGAAAAAATTGTGCAGGAAGCTTTTGTAGTGTATGAAGAACAAAAAATTCCGCTGGTAAAATACCTGCTGAAGAAAAAAGAGTTTTCATCAGTATTAATTTTTTGCAGCAGCAAGCAAAGTGTAAAGCAATTAACCAGGGATTTAAAGCACGGTAAATTACTGGCCGACGAAATTCACAGCGACCTTGACCAGGATAAACGTGAAGATGTATTGATGCAGTTTAAAAGCCGCCGCTTACCAATTTTAGTTGCCACCGATATTTTAAGCCGAGGTATTGATATTGATAATATTGACCTGGTAATAAATTACGATGTACCGCATGATGGCGAAGATTACGTACACCGTATTGGCCGTACTGCAAGAGCAGCCGCAGAGGGAACGGCTTATACATTTATAAGCCCCAGAGAGCAGCGCAAATTTTTATCTATAGAAAAGTTATTGGGCAAAGAAGTAACCAAAGCAAAAGTGCCTGAAGAATTTGGTGAAGCGCCTGCATATAATACCACGCCGCAAAGAACAGGCGGTGGGGGCGGCAAAAGAAATTTTAGTAAACCCAGGCGGTTCAATAATAATGCTTCACAGGGAGGGGATAAATAATTTTTTGTTACCGTCATTAGCTAAACTATCAGCACTGTTGCGTCGCACTCTTGTACCGCATACCATTGGGCAACTTTAATTGTGTTGTGCAAAAAAAATGCCGCCCCTATGGACTTCGAAAACTTCCGTTTAATTATCTATCAAACTATCGCTCCTTTGGGGGTAATTTTTATAACAGTATCATTTTGTTAATTTAATCGGGCTATTTGTCAGTTGTATGCAATTGTTTGGTACAGAGTATTAATTGCAAAAACAGTAAGAGATAAATATTTATATAAATACCCTTATAAAGGTATCTATACTATCAAATTAAAAGACTTATTTTAAACAAATATTTATTACAATGAAAAAAAATACTTACCTAAATATTAAAATTAGCTTTATACTTAGTTTTAGCATTACACTATTTTTTAACACTAATGTAATGGGGCAAAAATATAAATTTGGTTACTTAGATAAAAAGGGTAATGAGGTCATCCCTGCAATTTTTGATTTTTGCGGCAAATTTAGCGAAGGATTAGCACCCGTTAGAATAAACAATGACTATGGTTATATAGATAAAACAGGTAAAATTGTTATTGCACTTCAGTTTTTAAACACACAAGAATTTAAAAACGGACTTGGAAAAATTTATGAAACAGTTGGAGGGCCTTATAGATATATTGATAAATCAGGAGTAATTTCTACCAACCCCGATGCTGAATTAATTTATAATGCTACAGAGGGATTATATGTATTTACGGGTAATGAAAATAAAAAAGGGTATAAAAATATTAAAGGCGAAATAGTGCTACCTGCAATATACAAAAACGCCGAGTCTTTTTATTACACTGGATTTGCCACTGTTTATGGTGATGATTATGTAAAATATTACATTAATAAAAAGGGTGATAAGGTTGATGAAAAGCAGTTAAAAGAAAATTCTATAAAACTTGGCGAGGGTATTTATTTTGAAGAAAAAGAAAAAAAAATTTACCTGGTTGATACTAAACTAAACAAAGTTTACGAAATAGATTCCACTATAGATCATATTAGTTATTTTAAAAACGGCATGTGCAGGTTTGTAAAAAACGGTATGGCTGGATTTATAAACAAAAAAGGAGAAATAGTAATTCCAGCCATATATAGTAACAATTATCCTTTTTTTGAAAATGGTGTAGCCATTGTTGTTAAAGATGGCGATAAGTTTTTGATAAATAAAAAAAATGAAGTTTTAAGTAAAAGTACTTATTGGCTTGATGATGGTTTTCACGAAGGTTTATGGGCAATTAGAATTACTCCCGAAAAATATGGTTTTGTAGATACCTTAGGTAATATTGTTATAACTACTAACTACGAGGGGGTAGGTAATTTTTCGGAAGGGTTTACAACATTTATGGTATCAAATAATGCCTATGTACCCCCTAACATTCCTAATAGCAGTATAAGTTTGCAGTCTGTTTTAGATAAGCTAAAAAAATCGGTAACTGATAGTGGTTATCAAATTATTGCAAGTGGAACAACAACTTTACAGGGGCGAAATTTTAATGATAAAAATCAAGGCGTGTTGCAAAATATTGATCATGGATATTTTTACGCTTTTTTTGTGGTAACCGATAAGGATGTAAATGGAATTAACTTGATAATGCAGAATGGAAAATTTTATGCTTCTGGTGAAACAACAACAAATTTCAATACAGAATTTTTTAAAGAAACCGTTGCTGGAAGTAAGTATAAATCGTATATTTCTAGTTTTGGTTATACAAAACATGAAGGCGGCGGAGGTATTTATATTATTCCCAAAGGAGAATCATTGGAAAATGTTAGTTGGTTTTTTGCCCGGGTGGTGTTGAAAAAATAGTGCCAATGTTTAAATAAATACCATTTCCGTAAAAGTTGAATGTTGACCAAAAACTAAGAAGTGTTTGAGTCATCTGTTTTTTATTTATTTGGCTAAAGCCGCCTACCGTAATTTTTATTACCACGCCTTTAAAGGCGTGGTAATAAAAAGAAAATACAATCGGCTTTAGCCAAATTGTATGTTGTTAAAATTAATTCAAACAGCTTCTAAGTACACTCTAAGCCAATATTTCAAAATAATCTCCGCAAAATTCTCCTTCGTTTCCCCCTTTAGGGGATAGGGGTTTATATTTGCACAAAACATTCTCTATCACTTCCTCATCAGCCATATTAAACAATCCCATTGAATACATACAGGGTGTAAGCACTCTGCGTGGCGACATGCTGCGTAAAGAACTGGAGATATTTACTTTTAACGACCTGTTGAATTATTTTCCGCTGCGGCATGTTGATAAAACAAAAGTGGATAAGATTGCTGCATTAAATTTTAATACCGATTATGCACAGGTGGCCGGTAAAATAACGGATATAGATATTGTTGGCGAAAAAAGAGGCCGCCGTTTAGTAGCACATTTGCAGGATGAAACGGGTGAAATAGAATTGGTTTGGTTTCAGGGTATAAACTGGGTGCAAAAAGCCATACACGAAGGCCACCAGTATTTAGTGTTTGGTAAAGTAAATTTTTTTATGGGCAAGCCACAAATTGCCCACCCGGAAATTGAACCTTTAACTACACCAAAAGCAACAGGCAAATTCTTTTTAGAACCTATTTATTCCTCTACCGAAAAATTAAAAGCAAGAGGTTTAAACGGCAGGGTAATTGGCAAGCTGACGTATGCCCTGTTTCAACATATTACCGAAAAAGATCTGCCGGAAAATTTACCTGAGCCGGTGATTAAACAATACAAATTCATCAGCCGTTACGAAGCTTACCGGCATATACATTTTCCTGCTACAGAAAAGCATTACGAACATGCCGTACGCCGGTTAAAATTTGAAGAACTGTTTTTTGCACAACTGCGTTTAAATTTAATAAAGAGAACAAGGCATCGCTTTAGCAAAGGTTTGGTATTTGATAAAGTTGGCGACGGCTTTAACACATTTTATAATAATTACCTGCCCTTTGCATTAACCGGTGCACAAAAACGAGTGTTGAAGGAGATAAGGAAAGATACAGGCAGCGGTAAACAAATGAACCGCCTCTTGCAGGGAGATGTGGGTAGCGGTAAAACCATTGTGGCACTAATGATGATGTTGATTGCTGCCGATAATGGTTTTCAAAGTGTGATGATGGCACCAACAGAGATTTTAGCCCAACAACATTACAACAGTATTACAGCTTTAATAAAAGATATGCCGGTTTGTGTAAAAATACTAACGGGTTCATCTAAAACAAAAGAAAGGAAGGAAGTACTACAACTTTGCGAAGATGGGTCTTTGAATATTTTGATTGGCACCCATGCTGTAATTGAAGATAAAGTGCAGTTTAAAAACCTTGGTTTTGCTGTTATTGACGAACAGCACAAGTTTGGCGTGGCACAACGGGCACAATTGTGGAAGAAGAACATTATTCCGCCACATGTGTTAGTAATGACGGCAACACCAATACCCCGTACACTGGCACTTACTGCTTATGGCGATCTTGATTACAGTGTAATGGATGAATTACCGCCGGGCAGGCAACCCATCAATACCGTTCACCGTTCAGAAAGCAAACGGCCGCAGGTAATGGATTTTATTAAAGCAGAGATAGCCAACGGCCGGCAGGTTTTTGTAATCTACCCTTTAATAGAAGAAAGCAGTAAGGTGGATTACGAGAACCTGATGAAAGGATATGAAGAAGTAAAATCGTTTTTTCCTGAACCTAAATACTGGATAAGTATGGTGCATGGAAAAATGGATGCCAAACAAAAAGAAACCAATATGCAACGCTTTGTAAAAGGCGAAACACAAATTATGGTAAGCACCACCGTTATTGAAGTGGGTGTTAACGTACCCAACGCAACAGTAATGGTAATTGAGAGCGCAGAAAAATTTGGCTTATCGCAATTGCACCAGTTAAGAGGAAGGGTAGGCAGGGGGGCTGAAAAAAGTTTTTGCATATTATTAACAGGGCCTAAAGTATCAAACGATGCCAGGGAACGGTTAAAGATAATGGTGGCCACAAATGATGGATTTAAGATAGCAGAGAAGGATCTGGAGATTCGTGGCCCCGGCGACATTGAAGGCACAAAGCAAAGTGGATTATTAAACTTTAAGCTGGCAAACATAGTCCATGATAAAGCGATGCTGGAAGTGGCAGGAAATGTTGCAGAAAATTTATTAGAAACGGATCCTGACATTATTATGGCAGAGAATTTGCCGGTTAAAAATTACCTTCATCAGCAGAAGGGTAAAACAGCCTGGAGTAAAATCTCGTAAGTGTTATTTAATAAAAGGTGCCGGGTAAAAATTCCGGTAGATATCTTGAGAACAATATCATTGAATGTGTGGTTATATTTATGTACATTGTAAAAAAATATAGTTGATCATTTTGAACAAAATAACTAAGTTTTTTTTAGCGCTTGCCTCAACAATTTTTGTTGCCTACAACGCTAATGCCCAAATGGAATTTGTAGAGAATAAAGGACAGTGGGATAGTAAAGTTAATTTCAGGGGCGATTTTACAACAGGTTCTTTCTTTTTGGAAAATAAAGGTTTTACTGTGCTGCTGCATAATCCTGCAGACCTGCAAAGGCTTGGTGAAATACAGCATGGCCATAGCAATAATTCCAATCCCGGCCAGGCTCCGGCTTCCAGTACTAACGCCCAGCCACCGGTAAATACTTATCCTGCAGTTACACTGCACTCCCATGCATACAAAGTAAATTTTTTAGGCAGCAGTAACAGCGTGCAGGCCATCCCCGATAAGGTATTGCCTACCTACAACAATTATTTTGTGGGCAACGACGCAAGTAAATGGGCCGGCAATTGCAAAATATACCAGGCGGTTACTTATAAAAATGTATATCCTAATATTGATGTACGTTATTATTCAGAAGGAGATCAACTAAAATACGACCTGGTGGTACGCCCCGGCGGTAACCCCAATACCATTGCCATGCGGTATGACGGGGTAGATAAACTGGAAGTTAAAAACAAGGAATTAATTATTGGTACATCTGTTGGCAGTGTAAAAGAATTATACCCGTACACCTATCAACCTGCTTATGGCAAAAGAGAAGCTGTTGATTGCAAATATGTGGTTAAGAATAATGTGGTAACATTTAAAGTAAGTAATTATAAAGCCGATGAAACTTTAGTGATTGATCCTTCATTAATTTTTTCATCCTTTACCGGTAGTTCAGCCGATAACTGGGGCTATACTGCCACACCTGGTCCCGACGGTAGCTTTTATGCCGGGGGTATTGTTTTTGGGCGTGGTTATCCGGTATCTCCCGGTGCCATACAGATAAATTTTGGCGGTGGTGTAAATGAGGATAGTAATGGAGGAGCATATGATATGGCTTTTTTTAAATTTTCGGCAAATGGCAGCCAGCGTTTGTATGCTACTTATCTGGGCGGCAGCAGTAATGAGCAGCCCCACAGTATGATTTGCGATGCACAGGGTAATTTAATTATTGCAGGCAGAAGTTCTTCAAAAAACTACCCTGTTACCACTCCTGCACTGGGTACAGGTAACAGCAGTACCATACAAAACTATGATATTGTTGTAACTAAGTTTAATACCACTGGTACTGCAATATTAGCCTCCGTAATCATGGGCGGCACAGGCAATGATGGTATAAATATCAGAGCTAAATATGTTGGTGTTTTGGGTGCTGATGGACTAAGAAGAAATTATGGCGATGATGCAAGAAGTGAGGTAATAGTAGATGCCGGTGGAAATATTTGGCTGGCATCCTGTACACAATCAACTAACGCTGCCCCTAACCAGGCCAACGGTTTTCCAACAGTAAATCCATTACAGGCTAATTTTAGTGGTGGCAGGCAGGATGGTGTAATTATTAAGTTTACGCCTAACCTGGCAACAGTTTTATTCAGTACTTATTTTGGTGGCAGTGGAGACGATGCCTGTTTTGTATTATCAATAAATCCGTTAACAGGAAATGTATATGTAGCAGGTGGCACTACCAGCACAGATTTGCAGGGCGATAATACAGGTGTTATCAGCGGTAGTTACCAGGGTGGCATAACGGATGGTTTTATTACACAAATAACGCCTGATGGGTCTGCAATTATTAAAACCACTTATATGGGTACGCCGGGCAACGATCTCATATATGGTATCCAGTTTGACAGATTTGGCTTTCCTTATATAATGGGTACTACAACCGGCAGCTGGCGGGTATTTAATGTTGGTTTCAGCAGTACCGGGGGTAAGCAGTTCATCAGCAAGCTGCAACCCGATCTTTCAGACTATGTTTACTCTACAGTTTTTGGCACTAACTCATCTGTACCCAATCTTTCGCCAACTGCATTTTTAGTTGACCGCTGCCAAAATGTTTATGTATCTGGTTGGGGTGGTAGAACCAATCAAGATCAAAATTATCCAACAGCAGGTACCAATGGCCTGCCATTAAAAGACCAGTTACCGGGCTTGCCGACACCAGATGGTTCAGATTTTTACTTTTTTGTTTTAGAAAAAAACGGGGTGAGCCAGCTTTTCGGCTCTCACTTTGGGCAAAATGGGGGCTTTGGCGATCATGTTGATGGTGGCACCAGCCGTTTTGATGCAAACGGAATTATTTATCAGGCCATTTGTGCCAATTGCAGTCGTGGCGCAGTTTTCCCCACAACCCCGGGGGTATGGGCTATAAATAATGGTTCTACAAACTGTAATATAGCTGCAGTAAAAATTGAAATGAATTTTGCAGGTGTTGGTGCCAGTGTAAAAGCAACTATCGATGGGGTAATTGATACCATTGGTTGTGTACCGGTTGTAATAAACTTTATTGATACTTTGGCAAAGGGTAAAATGTATGTCTGGGATTATGGCGATATCAGCAGCCCTAAAACAGATACCACATTTGCCCCCAACAATTCCACATCACATACATATAACCAGGTAGGTACTTACAGGGTCAGATTAATTTCTATTGATTCATCTACCTGCAATATTTCCGACACTGCGTTTATAACTGTTAGAGTGGGTAACAATGAAGTAGTGCCCGATTTTTCTTTTACAAAATTAGACAGTTGTGCCAGTTTACGTTATCGGTTCGACAACTTAACCACCGCAGCACTGCCTGTATATACCAACCGTACTTTTATCTGGGATTTTGGTGATGGGTCGCCATTGGTACGTGCAGGTTTGGGGTCACAAATCCATACATTCCCATCAACAGGCTCCTATAATGTCAGGTTAACGGCAGATGATACAGTGTTTTGTAACTCGCCGCAGGATACTGTAAAAATGTTAAGGATCAACCCTAATGTAAAAGCACTATTTAGTACCAGCACAAGAGGCTGTGTGCCTTATACACCGGTATTTAAAAATAATTCGCTGGGTGGTATAGACTGGTTGTGGGATTTTGGCGATGGAACTTTTTCTACTGATTTTGAACCTATACATACTTATAATTTAGTTGGGTCTTACGATGTACGTTTAATTGCATTCGACAGTACTACCTGTAACAGGGTAGATACTTCGGCTTACTTTACCATAACGGTGTATCCAATACCAGCAGCAAACTTTACATGGAGCCCTAATCCTCCTGTTGAAAATACTAAAACAGCATTTACAAATTTATCCGCAGGTGCCACAAGATATTTATGGGATTTTGGAGATGGAACATCATCAACCGATGTAAATCCGGTACACCAGTTTAACAGAACAGATACGTTTAGAGTGGTATTACTTGCTTTTAATGATGCAGATTGTGTGGATACAGTTATAAACGATGTTCCTATTATAGTACTGCCTTTACTGGATGTGCCAAATGCCTTTACACCGGGAAGGTTTTCGGGCAACGGATATAATAATGGTATTGTAAAAGTAGAAGGCTTTGGTATTGGTAAAATGAGCTGGAAAATATACAACCGCTGGGGGCAGTTGGTATTTGCTACAACAGATTTAAGCCAGGGATGGGATGGTAAATTTAAAGGCGTGTTACAGCCAATGGATGTGTACACTTATACGCTTGATGTAGAATTTACTGATGGTAAAAAATTAAGAAAAACAGGTGATATATCATTATTAAGATAGTAGAAAATTATAGTTAGGAAAGATAAATAAAGAATGAAGGCGAATAAAAAGATATCAGTATTTACAATTTGCAGTTTACTGTTTGCATTTTCTTTGCAGGCACAGGATCTGCATTTTTCTCAATTCTTTAATTCACCGTTAACAACCAATCCTGCCAACACGGGCTTTATTCCCGATGCAGATTATCGTTTGGGAGTTAACTACCGTAACCAATGGAGTGCTGTAATGACGGTGCCTTATAAAACCACCAGTATTTTTGCCGATGCTCAATTGTTGAGAGATAAATTGGAGAATGGCTGGCTGGGTGTTGGCGGCGTTTTATTAAATGATGTTGCCGGAAGCGGAGGTTTACGCAGCACAAAAATATATGGTTCGCTGGCTTACCATCAAATGCTGGGTAACAGCAGTTTGCTTAGTGCAGGGTTTAATGTAGGCTGGGCCAACAAACGTATCGACCAGAGTAAACTTAAATTCCCTGATCAGTTTGATGGTAAATTTTTTGATAATCCTTTTACAAATGTTAGTTTAACAAACAACAATGTAAGTTATATGGATGTGCAGGCGGGCATGAATTATGCTTATTTTCCAAGAGAAGATATTTACATTAATGCAGGTTATTCCATTCACCATGTAAACAGGCCCAAAGAAACTTTTTTTAATGATCTTACTAACGCCGGAAGAATTCCTATGCGGCATATCGGTTTTTTAAATGCCATTGTAAAAGTTAATGACAGGGTAATTATAAATCCCAATGCGTATTTCAGCACACAGGCAAAAGCATCGGAGTTGGTACTTGGCTTAAACGGCAATTATAATTTATCGGAGTATGGCGAAAAGCAACTGATTGGCGGTTTATATTACCGCCTTGGAGATGCAGTTATACCAATGGTTGGTGTTGAAGTGAATAGTATCCGTTTTACATTTAGTTACGATGCTACGGTATCGTCTTTAAACAAATTCAATAATTATCGTGGTGCCAGCGAAATCAGCATCATCAAAAAAGGTTTTTATCCCCAGCACCAGGACAGGGCGACCATGTGTCCAAGTTTTTATTAAATTTTCTTTATTATATAAATGAAAATTGCCCCAAAGTAGTTGGGGCAATTTTAGTTTTTCCGGTTGTTTATTAAACGGTGCTTGTCTTTTTTGCTTTCTTTAATTCTTCTTTAGCTTTTTCCAATTCTTCCTTTACTTTTTCCAGTTCCTTTTTTATTTCTTCGGTATTAATATTTTTTAATTCCAGTTTTACTTCTTTCATCGCAGCTTCAATTTCTTTATTTATTTTATCCATATCAACTTCTTTCATTGCAGCCTCTATTTCTTTGTTTATCTTATTCATGTCCACTTCTTTTAAGGCTTCCTGTATCTCTTTATTAATAGCTTTAATGTCTATCTCTTTTAAGCTGTTACTTACCTCTTCCATAATTTTTTTCATGTCCACTTCCTTCAGGCTTTGTTGTACTTCGGCCATAATTTTTTGTACATCTACTTCTTTTAATGCTTTGCTGATGTCGGCATTAATCTGGTTCATGTCAATCTGTTTCATCTGTTCGGCAAGTTGTTGCAAAGTTACCTGTAGCTCTTTCATTGCTTTGTCAATTTCGGCCTGGTTAACTTTTGCTTTGGGCTTTGTTGTGTCTTCATAAATTTCCTGTACACCTAAAGCTTTGGGAAAAAATGGTGTGTCCTGGAAAGACATGGTAATAATACCAATAAGGAGTGCTGCGGCAATACCTGCTACAGATTTTTTGTGTTTTAAAATAAATTGTTTCATGGCTTTACTTTGTTGGTTTAATAATTAAATACGAATAATTTCGTAACAAATATAATCAGCAGTTTTTATTTTTTATAGTGTGTTAATAAAAATTAACATTTTAAAAGGAGTTATCTTCAATAGCATCATTTTATCACTTCGTTATTTTATACGATTTTTACAATATTAAAGTTACATGGCAGGAAAATAAATTTATAAGTATGAAAAAGTTAGCTGGAATTATTGTAGTGATGGCAATGGCGGTTTCGCTACAGGCGCAGGAAGAAGAAACTGAGACAAAAACAAAAGCCTTTAAAAAGGAAAACCTGTTTACAGGCGGCAGCATTACTGTATCATTCTTTAGTGGCGGTACAGTATTAGGCATAAGTCCTTATTTTGGTTACAGTGTTACCAAGTTTATAGATGTGGCTGTTTCCGGTAATGTAAATTATACATCGGTAAGAGATGTGAGCAGTTATGGCGATAAAGCCCGGCAAACTGTAATTGGCCCCGGCGCATTTGTACGTTTGTATCCGGTAAGATTTTTGTTTGCACAGGCGCAATACGAACGTAATTTTATAAAAGAGAAATATTTCTATCCTTCTAATACAGCCTTGCCCAGTGAAACTACCCGTTACAGTGCATCCAGCTTTTTAATAGGCGGGGGATATTGTAGCGGCAGGCAGGAGCCGGGAGATATTTTTTATTATTTTTCTGTAATGTGGGATGTAAAAAAAGATGCCCTTTCTCCCTATGTTGACGGGCTGAACAGATCGGTACCCATTATAAGAGCAGGCCTGCATATCCCTTTGTTTCAGGGTAATGGTACTAAATAGTTTTATAAAAATGCCAGCAATTCCTCCGGGCTGGTAAGTATAGTCGTACGGTCTTCTAATTTATCGTACAAAAAATTTTCAGTTTGCATAATAGCAGCATGAGCCAGCAAGTGGGTATAAAAACCTGCGGTGTTTAAAATAAATATTTCTTTATTGTGTATACTTAACTGATTCCAGATAAGCATTTCAAACAATTCATCAAGGGTTCCAAAACCGCCAGGTAAAATAATGGCGGCGTCACATTTTTCGTACAGCATTTTTTTACGGATATGCATATCTTCCACAACAATTAATTCAGTAATGCCATGGTGGCTATGCTCTCTGTCTGTTAATAACTGCGGAATAATACCAGTTACTTTTCCATTTTTTTCCAGTACAGCATTGGCCACTGCACCCATAATGCCTTTATTGCCGCCACCATAAATTAATGTAATATTTTTTTCGGCCAGTATATGGCCTAATTGCTTTGCATGATTTGCAAACAATGGGTTGTTGCCGTTTTTGCTGCCACAAAAAACTGCTAATGATTTAATTGACATAAATTAATTAACTTGAATTTTATTGCAAGCTAATTATTCGCTATTAATAAATCATTATAAATTCTTTTATGAGTCCCATTGTTTTATTCTCTTTTGTAATAGGATATTTTTTGCTGCTGCTGGCGGTGGCTTACTTTACATCAAGAGGCAGCAACAACGAAAGTTTTTTTATTGGTAACCGCAATAGCAACTGGATGCTGGTAGCCTTTGGTATGATAGGCACCAGCCTTAGCGGCGTAACTTTTGTAAGTGTGCCGGGTGGTGTGGGCACGGGCAATTTTTTTTATTTTCAAATAGTGCTGGGGTATTTATTAGGCTATATGGTGATTGCCTTTGTGCTGATACCGCTTTTTTATAAAATGAACCTGACTTCTATATATACCTATTTAGAAAAACGGTTTGGTATTAATGCTCACAAAGCCGGGGCATCTTTTTTTATCTTATCCCGTATGGTGGGAGCCACTGCAAGGCTGTACCTGGTAATAAGTATTCTACAGTTATTTATTTTTGATAAGCTTAATATTCCTTTTGAGGTTACGGCACTGGTGATTTTACTGCTTATTTTATTATACACTTTTGAAGGTGGTGTAAAAACTATTATTTACACCGATACATTGCAAACAACCGGTATGTTACTGGGGTTGGTGGTATGTATTATTGTTATTGTAAAAGCAATGGGTACCGATTTTAGTGGTGCTTTAACCATGATGAATGAAAAAGGCTACACCAAAATTTTTAATACAGATGTAAAAGCAGGCTCTTTCTTTCTTAAACATATTATTGGCGGCATGTTTATAGCTATTGCCATGACGGGGCTTGACCAGGAGATGATGCAAAAAAACATCAGCGTAAAAAATATTAAAGACTCTCAAAAAAATATCATGTCGTTTACCGCCGTGTTGATGGTGGTAAATTTTTTGTTTTTATTTCTTGGCGGCATTTTATATTTATATGCAAGTACAAACAATATCAGCGTTGCGCCAGACGATTTGTTTCCAACCATTGCTCTTAGCGAAGTCTTTAGCGGAACCATCGGTATTATTTTTATCATAGCTTTAATATCAGCACTTTTCCCAAGTGTAGATGGAGCCATTACATCACTCACTTCCTGCTTTTGTATAGATATTTTAGGGATTAATAAAAAGCCAGGAACAGAAAAAGAAAAGAAACGCACCCGCCTTAAAGTGCATTTTACTTTTGCCATCGTTTTCTTTTTATTGGTGCTGGTGTTTAAAGCCATTAACGATAAATTGATTATTGATTTTATTTTAAAATTTGCAGGTATTACTTACGGGCCGCTGCTGGGTTTGTTCTCCTTTGGTATTTTAACCAAGCGCAAACTGAACGATAAATTAATCTGGGCAGTTTGTATTACTGCACCGTTGCTGACTTTAGGGCTTGATATGCTGAGCAGCCTCGAATGGTACGAAAAGAAACTGCATGTTGCTTTACCGTGGCTGAAAGAAATGTCTCAAAACATTTTTAACGGCTATAAAATCGGTAACGAACTGATTTTAATTAATGGCATATTAACTTTTTCAGGCTTGCTGTTTATTTCTAAACAAGGAAACAATACCATTATAGAACCTGAAAAAAGTGAGGCAGAAAATATTGTTAATGGTATTGGGCAGGTATAATTCTTTATAATATTAGTGTATCTTTACAAAGTTAGTAAGTGCCATTCCAGTTTAATAAAAACCGGAATGGCATTCTATTTATAAGATTAAACCAAGAAAATGAACGGAACAATTAACGTATCAAAACAAAGAAACTGGAAAGAGAGCCAGGCACACAGCAGCTGGCAGATATTTAAAATAATGGCAGAATTTGTTGATGGCTTTGAAGCATTGAGCAGGATTGGGCCATGCATTTCCATTTTTGGAAGTGCAAGAACAAAACCGGGCAATAAATATTACGAACTGGCAGTTGAAATATCTAAACGGCTTGCCGAAGAAGGTTTTGGAATTATTACTGGTGGTGGCCCGGGGATAATGGAAGCTGCCAACAAAGGCGCTTCAATTGCCGGAGGTAAATCTGCAGGGCTGAATATTGATCTGCCATTTGAACAACATCCCAATCCCTTTATAGACCGGGATAAGTCGTTAAACTTCGATTTCTTTTTTGTACGTAAGGTTATGTTTGTAAAATATTCGCAGGGATTTATAATGATGCCCGGCGGTTTTGGAACTATGGATGAATTTTTTGAAGTAGCCACTTTAATTCAAACCGGAAAATTCAAACAATCACCAATGATATTAGTTGGTAAATCTTACTGGGGTGGATTGATAAAATGGATAAAAGAAACGATGGGAGAGGAAGAGCAGAATATTAATTCCGAGGATTTAGACCTGATCCATTTATTTGATACTGCCGATGAAGTGGTTGATTTTATGCTGGATTATTATAAATCAAAACCGCTTGCACCAAATTTTTAATGGAACTGGTTAACGATATTGTTGAAGTGTATGCAAAACGTTTTTCATCGCCTTTAGATGAAGTATTGCAGGAGATTGAAGATTTTACTTTGCAGCATCATCCATATGCACAAATGCTAAGCGGCCATGTACAGGGTAAAGTACTGGAGATGATAAGTTGTATGATACAACCAAAACGAATTTTAGAGATAGGTACTTTTACTGGGTTTAGTGCATTGTGTTTATCAAAAGGGTTACAACTCGGTGGAAAATTACATACCATCGAATTAAGGGAAGATGATGCAGCTACAGCAGGAAAATATTTTGTTAAAGCAAACGTAAATAATAAGATCATACAACACACCGGAGATGCCAGGCAGGTAATACAAACCCTGCATGAACAATGGGACCTGGTTTTTATTGATGCTGATAAAACGGGGTATATTGATTATTACGAACTAACTTTGCAACATGTAAAACAAGGTGGTTTTATTTTGGCAGATAATGTATTGTTTCATGGTGAAGTTTTACAGGAATCATTGAAAGGAAAAAATGCAAAAGCAATACAGGCCTTTAATGAGCATGTGGCAAAAGATAAAAGAGTGGAACAGGTGATGCTTACAGTAAGGGATGGATTGTTGCTGATAAAAAAATTATAAACATGAAGAAATTTTTTGTTACAGGACTGCTGTTTTTTATTGTTGCAATGGCTGCAGCCCAGGATGTATTAACTCCTGTGCAGTACATTGAATTGTATAAGGATATTGCCATACGGGAAATGAAACGTATGGGTGTTCCGGCAGCCATTACTTTAGCACAGGGAATTTTAGAAACTGAAAGTGGCAATAGCAGCCTGGTTAAAAAATCAAATAATCATTTTGGCATTAAATGTAAAAGTAACTGGACAGCAGCCAGTGTAACACATGATGATGATGCCCGGGGAGAATGCTTCCGGTCATATACAACAGCCGATGAAAGCTACCGTGACCACAGTAATTTTTTAAGGGCCGGAGAACGCTACACTTTTCTGTTTAAGTTAGATGTAAAGGATTATAAAGCCTGGGCACATGGATTAAAAAAAGCTGGCTATGCCACAAATCCAAGTTATCCGCAGATTTTAATAAAACATATTGAGCAATATAATTTACAGCAGTACACATTGCTTGCAGCAGATGAAGTACCAAAATTTGACCCGGATAAATACCAGGATGATAAGGAAACAGCAGTAGCGGAAAAGAATGCCGGAGATGATATTGAAGTTGCTGAAGAAAGTATACTTGATATTAGTGATAATGTAATTACTGTTAATGGCAGTAAATGTGTTTACGCTGGTAAAGGCACTTCATTGTTGGTAGTAGCAACAAAAAATGATATTCCCCTAAGTAAATTATTGAGTTGTAACGAACTTGCCGAAGACGGGATGCTGGTAAAAAATCAGTATGTGTTTTTAGAAAAAAAATCGAAAACTGGCGATAAAGATTTTTATACAGCAAGGGGCGGAGAGTCTTTATATGATATTGCCCAGAAGAACGGGATACAAATGCAATATATGCTCGATTACAACAAGCTTTGGGGCAATGAACCTATTAAAGCAGGTACAAAAATTTATTTGAAGCCCGATCTTGCTCCCCAAAAAGTTGTTAACGAATCGGTTGCTGTTACTGCATCAGCTAAAACCCATACAGTACAACCCAAAGAAGGGCTTTATGCTATTGCAAAAAAATACAATGTTAGTGTAAGGCAGTTAAAAGAATGGAATAAACTGCAGGCAGATACACTCAGCATTGGGCAGGAATTAATTGTTTCGCAATAATAAATTACAACAGCAAATGAATATTGAAGTACAAAATAAAAAATTTACACCTTACATTACTGCCCTGCAAATAAGTAAACAGATAAATAAACTTGCGGCTGACATTAACCGTGATTATGCAGGTAAAAGACCGCTTTTTATAGCAATACTCAATGGCTCTTTTATGTTTGCCTCCGATCTTTTTAAGGAACTTACCATTGAGGCAGAAATATGTTTTATTAAGCTGGCATCATATAAGGGTACAACATCTACCGGAAATGTAATTACTTCTATTGGCCTTGATGAATCTTTAAAAGGCAGGCATGTTGTAATTGTGGAAGATATTGTTGATACTGGGAAAACGCTTCATGAATTTTTACCCCAGTTATTTAACCAGCAGCCGGCAACCTTAAAAATTGCTGCTTTGCTGCATAAGCCTGATGCACTGGCTTATCCTGTTAAAATTGATTATCTTGGTTTTAATGTACCAGATAAGTTTTTATTGGGATATGGGCTCGATTTTGATGGTTTGGGTAGGAATTTGAAGGAAATTTATCAATTAATTGAGTAGTAGCGGGCAACAGAAAAGGAAAAAACATTGTCTTAACTAAGATACTTTAACGATTAAAACTTCCTGTGCCACAACGGTTACTATATTTGGTACTATTGCTTGCTGCTGCATCTTTTACAAATGCACAATACTATATCCGTGGCGAGGTAAAGGATGAAAAAAACCAACCGCTTCAGAATGTAAGGATCGTTTTACAATCTTCACACCAATCTTATTATTCCGGTAGTTCGGGGGGCTTTGGTATTACAACAAAAGTACTTGTTGATTCACTCATTTTTAGTCTTGAAGGGTATGAAGTAAAAACTGTTAAGGTTGCCGCTGATCAATGGCAGTACGTTAACTTAAAAGTGCTGCCTTCAAATGTTAACCGTAACCGCCCCAAATTAATTTCGGTTACAAAAGATTTTAAGCAAAGCTCCAAATATCGTTTGTATATAAATAACGAAACTTATTTTCAACTTGTAGAAAATGAATATGTAGATGCCCGTAAATTTCCCAACACCGGTTTTTCGTTAAATGTAAATAAAGCTTCTTACAGTAACATCCGCAGGTTTTTAAATATGGGCAGTACAGTACCGCCGGATGCTGTACGAACAGAAGAGTTGTTGAATTATTTTAATCTTCATTACCGGGAGCCGGAAAATAAGGAAGTGTTTAAAATTGAATCGCAATTATCATCCTGTCCATGGGATGAAAATAAACAGTTACTATACCTAAACATCAATGCAAAAAAAATAGACCTTAATAAAATACCACAGGGAAATTTTGTTTTTTTAATTGATGTATCGGGTAGTATGGATATGCCCAACAGGTTGCCGTTATTAAAAGCCGCCTTCCAGTTATTTGTAAAAAATTTACGTGCTGTTGACACGGTATCCATTGTTACTTATGGTGGCACTGTGGGTATTCACCTGCAGCCAACCAGCGGAGCAGAAAAAGAAAAGATCACTAAATCTATTGAAGAACTGGATGCCAGTGGCGATACACCAGGCGAAGCTGCAATATTAACTGCTTACGGAATGGCAAGGAGCAGTTTTATTAAAGACGGTAACAACAGGGTGATACTGGCAACAGATGGTGATTTTAATGTTGGTGCTGCATCCGAAAAAGCATTGGAAGATTTGATTTCGAAAGAAAAACAATCAGGAGTTTTTTTAACCTGCCTTGGAGTAGGTATGGGAAATTTTAAAGATTCTAAATTAGAAACCCTTGCAAAGAGGGGTAATGGTAATTATGCCTATTTAGATGATATTGCCGAAGCTGAAAAAGTATTGGTTAAAGAATTGACACAAACCTTTTATGCTGTTGCAGATGATGTGTATATGAATACGCAGTTTAATTCTAAATGGGTAAAAGAATACCGGCTGATAGGCTTCGATAATAAAAGAGATGCTGTTTCGGATACTGCAATTGAAATAGAAGGTGGCGAAGTAGGTAGTGGCAGCAGTGTACTGGCTATTTTTGAAATTGTTCCGCAGGATGAAAAATCTTTCAACGGGGATGTTGTGGATAGTGAGGGTATTGCAAAATTGCAGATGCGTTATAATCTTTGTGGAGATACTACGATGTTATATGTTGAAAATATATGCCCCCTTAATTTTATACCCTTTAAAGAAATTGATAAAGAATTACAGTTTGCTACTGCAGTAACTATGTTTGGGTTAAAAATAAAACAGTCTAAATATATTAAAGATGCAGAGTGGATAGATATTGAAACTATTGCCACATCATCCTACAACGAAAAAGATTATTTGCAAACACAATTTTTGCAACTTATAGATAAGGCACGTAAAGTTTATAAATCAAAAAAAGGCAGGAAGGGAAAAGATGAATAATGTGAGTAGTGAATTGTCAGTCGTGAGTAGAGACAACAGCAGAATTTAAATATTGTATTTCAACTCACGATTCACCACCACTCACCACTTAACTAAACATCTCCCTCACCTTATCAAAAAATGATTTATCGTTTTTATCAGGCTTAGGCACAAAGTTCTGGCTGTGCTGTAATTTCTCCAGCATTTGTTTTTCTTCGGCACTAACATGTTGTGGGGTCCACACATTTACCTGTATTAATTGGTCACCTTTTTCGTAGCTGTTTACATTGGGGAAACCCTTTCCTTTCAGTCTGAAAATTTTTCCGCTTTGTGTGCCCGGGGGTATTTTTATTTTAGCCCTGCCATCAATTGTTGGTACTTCTACCTGTGTGCCAAATACAGCATCGGGTATTGAAATATGTAAATCAAAAGCTACATTCAATCCATCCCTATGTAATTGTGGATGTGCTTCTTCTTCAATTAAAACAATAAGGTCGCCATTGCTGCCGCCACGTTCACCGGCATTGCCTTTTCCACCAACACTTAACTGCATGCCTTCCTGTACACCAGCAGGTATATCAATGGTTACGGTTTCCTCGCCATAAACTCTGCCTTCGCCTTTACAGTTGGTACATTTATGTGTAACAGTGCTGCCTTCACCATTGCAGGTTGGGCAGGTGGTTACAGTTTGCATCTGGCCTAAAAAAGTATTTTGCACCCGGCGTACCTGGCCGCTACCACCACAAGTACTACAGGTAGATACACTGTTTTTATCTTTTGCACCATTACCACCGCAGGTAGTACACAGTACATATTTTTTAACCTTAATGGTTTTTGTTGTGCCTTTGGCAATCTCTTCAAAATTCAATTTTATTTTTACCCTTAGGTTACTGCCTCTTACACCACGGCTGCGTCCACCACTGCTTCTTCTTCCGCCACCACCGCCACCAAAAAAACTTCCGAAAGGACTTTCATCTCCAAAAATATCTCCAAACTGGCTGAAGATATCATCCATGTTCATACCTGCACCACCACTGTAACCGCCACCGCCGCCACGTCCAGGACTAAATGCCTGGTGGCCGAAGCGATCGTATTGTGCCCTCTTATCAGCATCACTTAAAATTTCATAAGCCTCAGCAGCTTCTTTAAATTTTTCTTCTGCAGCTTTATCACCGGGGTTGCGGTCGGGGTGATACTGCATAGCCACTTTACGGTACGCTTTTTTTATCTCATCCTGCGATGCAGATTTTGATACACCCAATATTTCGTAAAAATCTTTTTTCATGCCCCTAACCCCTAAAGGGGAATTTGGTGCCTGTTAATTCAGGCCTTGTTTAAAAAAATAAAGTTATTTGAATTCTCCTACTCCGGTTCCCCCTTCAGGGGGCGGAGGGGGTTTCTTATTTTCCTACCACCACTTTAGCAAAGCGGATTATTTTATCATTTAAATAATAACCTTTCTCCACTTCGTCCACCACTTTGCCTTTCATATCATCTGCCGCAGGCACTTCGGTAATAGCTTCATGTTTTTCTACGTCAAATGCGGTATTAACGCTCTGCATAGGCTTCAGGCCTTTGTTGACTAATGTGGTTCTCAATTTGCCAAAAACCAAACCAATACCTTCTTTTATTGAGGCTACATCATCACTTTTCTGCATTTGCTTCTCGGCCCTGTCACAATCATCCATTACCTCCAGTAATGAAATAATAACATCTTTTCCTGCTGTTTGAAATAATTCAATTCTTTCTTTGGCAGTACGTCTTTTGTAATTATCAAATTCGGCAAAAAGGCGCAGGTATTTATCTTTTTGCTCTTCCAGTTCTGCCTGCAGTTTTTCTGTAACATCTTCGGCCCCTTCATTGCTTAAATGAGTGTTGCCGGGTACATCTGCATCTGCATTAATGTTCATTTCAATATTATCCTCTGGCGTAATTGCTTGTTGTTGATCCATACTAATTTTAAAATTGGTTGCGAAGGTACAACAGTCAAACATTTTGCCAAGCCCTGTTTTACAGCCAAATTGTCAATACTTTTAATAACTGCTGCCGTATTATAAGCCTAATTAAGCTTTTGCAATTGTTACCTTTGCGCCATGAAGAGTATTATTCTTAATAAAAATATAAGCCGGAGGGTGGAAAGCGGCCACCCCTGGATATTTTCCAACGAAGTAAATACCGGAAAAGAAAAGGATACCAATGCAAAACCCGGCGAAATAGTAGAGGTATACACTTTTGACAAAAAATTTATTGGAAGGGGGTATTATAACCCACAGTCTCAAATATCGGTTCGGTTGTTAACCCGTGATAAAAATGAAGCCATTGACGATGCATTTTTTTATAGCCGCATTAAACAGGCATGGGAATATCGTCAACGCATTGGCTATACCGAAAATTGCCGCCTCATTTTTGGCGAAGCAGATGATATGCCGCAACTGATCATTGATAAATTCAACGATTATTATGTGATACAAACTTTAGCGCTGGGTATTGATGTGTGGAAACCGTCAATTGTAAAGGCATTGAATGAATTATTTACACCCAAAGGTATTTACGAACGTAATGATGTACCGGTACGGGAGCTGGAAGGAATGGAACAACATAAAGGTTTTCTTTCCCCTGAATTTGATACCAACATTATTATTAATGAGAACGGGATAAAATTTAATGTAGACATTGCCAATGGGCAAAAAACAGGTTATTTTTTAGATCAGCAGGATAACCGCAGGGCCATACAGCATATTGTAAAAGATGCCGATGTACTGGGTGCTTTTTGTTACACGGGTTCATTTGAAATTAGCGCTGCTTTTTATGGCGCTAAATCAGTTTTGGGTTTAGATATTTCTCAAAATGCAGTGGATATGTGTAATAAAAATGCTGCATTAAACGGACTTGAAAAGATTTGCAAATTTGAATGTGTGAATGCTTTTGATGTGTTGAAAACATGGAGCAAAGAAGATAAACGCTGGGATGTAGTAATGCTTGATCCACCATCTTTTACCAAAAGCAGGAGCAGCATTGATAAAGCTGTTGCAGGGTACAAAGAAATAAATTTACGTGGCATGAAGCTGGTAAAACCGGGTGGTTTTTTGGTAACATCAAGTTGTACCAATTTAGTGCAACCTGAATTATTTTTAGATATTATTGCCATGGCAGCAAAAGATGCTAAGCGAAAAATAAGACAGGTAGTATTTAATGCCCAATCAGCAGATCATCCTATTATCAGGGGACAAGAGAATACACACTATTTAAAGTTTTTAATAGTACAGGTATTGTAAAATCCGAATGGAAAAACTGTATTGAATTTGATTACTTCAACACAAGGAAACGTACTGTTTCAATAAGGCGACCAGTTTTATCACGTAGCTGGTAATAATAAAAACCTCTTGAAAAATCGGTAAGGGAAAGAATAATTTTTTCGGGTGGATTTTTTAATTCATATACCTTTTTTCCGGTGTAGTTATAAACCAAAAAAGAAAAAGATTTATCATACCCTTTCTGGAAATCGAAATTGATAACCGTAGTGGCTGGGATTGGATACAACTTTATCAGCTTTTCAGAACTATTGCCGGGAGAGGCAATTTTATTTTGAGCAAGAGAAGTAAAGTTTAAACCAATAATAAAGATAATAATGTAAAAAATTTGTTTCACTAAAGTAAAAGTAATTAAATACTTCGATATTTTAAAAAATTATAACTGCTAAAAAGGTGCCATTTTTTGTAAGGAAGCCTTTAAGGGTTTACCCTGTAAGGTTAAAACGCTTAAGTATTAGTTTAATTGTTCAAGTATTCTATTAATTTCCTCAAAGTTGGGTAAATCTCCCGCAGTTTCAAGCACCTCTGCGTATTGAATTACGCCGTTTTTATCAATAATAAAGGCTGATCGTTTAGAAACCCCTTTCATGTCCAGTATCCAGTCGGTATATAAAGTGCCATATAGCGTTGAAACTTCTTTATTAAAATCACTTAAAAAAGTAAAATTGTAGTGCTGATCTTCTTTAAATTTTTTCAAGGTAAAAACAGAATCTACAGAAATGCCTAAAACCTCGGCTCTGGTATTGTTGTACCGGCTGATATCATCACGTATGGCACATAATTCTTTTGTACAAGTACTGGTAAATGCTTGTGGAAAAAAAGAAGTAATACATTTTTCCCTTTGTAGTCGCTGAGATTTATTTTGGTTTTAGTAGTGTAAACAAACTGAATTCCGGTGCAAGTCGCCCAATTGTAAGTGCCATTATTATTTTTTTGTAAAGATAGTTGTGTAAAAGATGTTAACACCGTTTGCATCCTTTTGGTTTACTTAACCGACTGAAATTTTTTAACCAAAACAATTTAACATGAAGAAGTATTTAGCAGAATTAATTGGCACAATGTCGTTGGTATTATTTGGCTGCGGTGCAGCTGTAATTTCGGGAGGCAATGTTGATGGAGGGCCGGCAGGCCTTGGATTATTAGGTATTTCGCTTGCCTTTGGTTTGGCAGTGGTTGCAATGGCTTATACCATTGGCGGCATTTCGGGTTGCCACATTAACCCGGCAATTACAATTGCAATGCTGGTTGCCGGCAAAATAAATACCAAAGATGCTGCAGGCTATATTATTGCTCAGTTTGCCGGGGCAGTTGTGGGGGCAGGAATTTTGTACCTGATTGCATCTGGCCAGGGCAATTTTAAAATGGGAGAGTGGGCATTAGGCTCAAATGGCTGGGGTGAAGGTTATTTAGGTAACTATAATATTACTGCTGCATTTATTACAGAAGCTGTACTTACCTTTTTATTCCTGTATGTAATTTTCAACGTTACTTCAAAACATGGCAACAGTAATATGGCTGGCCTTGCCATTGGTGTAACTTTAGTTTTAATTCATTTGGTGGCAATACCTATTACCGGAACATCAGTAAACCCGGCCCGTAGTTTTGGCCCGGCAATTTTTGCAGGCGGTAAAGCTTTGTCTCAATTATGGTTATTTATTGCAGCGCCATTTGTTGGCGGTGTTGCTGCAGCAATTGTTTGGAAATTAACCGGAGAGGATAAGGATAGTTAATTTATATTTTCCGGCAGCATATTTTTTAAATAACAAAAAGCCCCATCAAATTTTGATGGGGCTTTTTGTTATAACATTCTTATTTTAATTACCACCCACTCCAATACCTCCACCGCCACCTTGTGTACGTTTGTTTTCATCTTCAGTAGCACTATTTCTGTTACGTGCGGCTTTTACCTGGTTGCTACCAAAACGGTAAGAGAAATTTATTTTAAATTGCCTGCTATCTCCATAACCTGAAAACATTGTTTGCTGGCTGGCAAAATTAATATCACCTCTGAATTTAAGAGAACGGAACATATCAGTAAATGAGGCTTTAATATTTCCTTTATTCTTTAATATTGGTTTAGAAATGCCACCATCTACACTCCACAATGCTTTGCTTTTAAAAGTTCCCTGCCATACAGTTGGGGAATTATAAAAACCACTGAGTTCACTTGTCCATCCCTTGCCTAATTTAAAAGAGTGCTGCATATAAAGCGATAATGTAGCTACATTAAGATCAATTGTTCTGCTGCCACCGCCAAAATCTGCTTTATACATGGAGTAAAAGCTGTTGATATTTACAAACATGCTATACCATTTGTATTGATAAGGGTAACTTATATTCAGACTGATAATATCTTGTGTTGCAAGATTTTTTTGGGTGATGAAACTTTTACTTTTTTCAGCAGTATCAACTATTTGAGTAAACATATCTTTTACATGGCTATAACTTAATTTAGTGGTAAGCCTGTATTTATATACATTGGTTATACTTACAATATTGCTGTATTGAGGACGCAGGTCAGTGTTGCCTTTTTGATAAGTGTATTCATCTAATTTAAATTCAAATGGATTTAAATTCTGGTACGCAGGCCTGTCAATTCTTCTGCTGTAACTAAAACTCCATTGCTTCATTGGGTTTTTGTTAAATGTAATTGAACCACTTGGGAAGAAATCTATATAATTTCTTTTAAATGATGTTTTGCTTGATGTGTTTACAGTACCATTGGAATAAAGCCCGTAAGTATCACCCTGTGATACGGTGTTTTCTGACCGAACACCAAACTGTATCATCTTACCTTTAAGTTGTTTATTGTAATTTATATATAACGCATTAATATTTTCGGTGTATTCAAATTCATTACTGCGTGGTACATCTAAAACCGGGCCGCCGGTTAACACATTATATCTTTCAAAATGATTTTTAGTTTTTACAAAAGATGTTTTGCCTCCAAAACCTAATTTACCTTTTTTATAATCCTGTTCATAATCTGCTTTAAATGCAAATATGTTTATATCAGACGGGGCTAAGAAATTATAAACCCTGCTGTCGTAAGGTGTGGTAGCTGAAGGCAAATAATAATAGTTAGGCTGCATTTGATCACTTTTGTTTTTGTACATACCATAATCTGCATCAAGATTTAATTCCTGTCCTTTTGTATTGACATAACGATAGTTGGTATTAAAGTTTACATTATTCCTTTTACCATCGGTACTGTTGTCTGCAATTAAAGTATTTTGTAAAGCACCTGTTGGAATGTAGCTTTTTGGTGTAGCGCTGTAATTACTTACATTATTGTCGTTAATATTTCCTGTAACCATAAATCCAAGAGTACTCTTCTTATCAATATAATAATCCAGTCCTGTTTTAAAACCGTTAGTGGTATTCAGCATTTTAATTTCCGACTTCTGGTTAAAAAAAGTATCCAGTATAGAACGCTGTAAATTAAACTGCATCAGATTAAGCGCATGATTAAAATTATAATTACCAAAAACGTTTACTTTTTTTCCACGGTTGTTCAAATTAAGTCCTGCATTATACCTGCCGTATGTTCCAACATTATATCCTGCATTTACCGACCCGTTTGTACCTAAGGTTTTATTCTTCTTAAGTTTAATATTAATGATGCCTGCATTACCTGCTGCTTCATATTTAGCAGATGGGTTTGTGATGAGTTCAATAGCTTCAATCTGCGATGATTGCAATGACTTTAAATAATTAGACAGATCAGTGCCCGACAAAGGGCTTGGTTTACCATCAATGTAAACCTGTACACCATTCTTTCCGGCAAGGCTTATATTATCATCCTTATCAACAATCACCCCCGGTGCCCTGCGCAATAATTCCAGGCCATCGTTACCAACAGCATTAATGGTGCCTTCAACATTTAAAACCATTTTATCGGCTTTAACTTCTATCATCGGTTTTTGGCTGGTAACAGTTACTTCCTGTAAATTTTTGGGAGCTGCTGTTACTGTAATAGCAGCAACAGTAGTAGGTTCATTCTCCTTTACCTCAAAAATTGCAGAGCTTGTTTTTTGCATCCCGGTAATACTGGTTCGTATAAAATAATTGCCGGGTTTTATCGAAAGCAGTTCGTAGTTACCTGCTTTATCGGTAACGGCAGTTTTTACAAGTACAGAATCTTTGGCTTTAAGTAACATAACAGTTGCCGCTGTTATGCCGTTGCCGGTGTTGTCTTTAACCTGGCCTGTAATTTTAGAAATTGTTTGTGCTTTTGGCTGAAATGCAAGTAATAGAATAGTAGTTGCAAATAGCATTAGTTTTTGTTTCATGGTTATACTTTATTTATACTTTAAATATGGTGGCGCAATTTACCACGGTTGTTTTGTAATAAGATTGTAATAATTCACGAATTGTGTTTTTTTATGGATGAATGGTAATCACTCATATTATTTATTGATAAAGACGAAACTGCAACCTTGATATTTTAAAAGAATCGTTTTAAAATACCCGGTAAAACAGTGCTGAAGTAATTAATCACTCAACAAATTCCAGAATATCGCCTGGTTGACAATTCAACACTTTACAGATGGCTTCAAGCGTACTAAAACGAATGGCTTTTGCCTTACCAGTTTTTAGTATGGAAAGGTTAGACAAGGTCAGATCAACTTTTTCAGAAAGTTCATTCAACGACATCTTTCTTTTGGCCATCATCACATCTAAGTTTACAATGATTGGCATAGTTAAACAGTTAAATCGTTTTCGTTTTGGATTTCAACGCCCTTTTTAAAAATAGTCGCAATAACATAGATTACAGCTGCCATCAAGATAAACGCTTGACTGTCTGCCCAAAACTGATTTAGGTTGTCAATGGTATAACCATGGTGTTGTATGTTTTTGGCTGATTGTCGGGCTATATGACTTAATATACCTATGGAAAAAGTGCAGTAAGATATTTTTGTTATCTGTTCTGAAGCGAAGCTGTTGAAAGGATTTGATAAATCTATTTTGTGCATAAGCATGATAACTATATAAAATAAGTATGCTTTCAGAAGTGAGATGAACAAGATAAAACTATACATACTGAAAAAAGCCCATTTGCCACGATTATACATTTCACTTAAGTCCAATTTTTGATATAGGTTTTGGACAAATTCCGGTTTGTAGATACTAAAAATAAAATTGACTATCAAGCCACCGGCTTCTATGCACAAGCCAACAAAAATGACCCATGCTATAATATGTAAGCCCATAAATACGAAGTTGTTTCTTTTTGACATAATTCTTAAAGTTTAAATTATGCAACAAAAATAATAAACATTTTATTGATAAACAATAAATATTTGCTTTTTTTAGGAAAATATTCTTCAATTAGCAGTAAATGTCTGAAAATCTGGCGCTTTTGTAGCAGTGGATTTTCTTAAGAGGCTTTTTTAAATTCTTCTATCTCCTCAAGGAATTTTTGCGCTTGTAACAGAGGAACCTGCTCGGGGTCGTTCTTTAACAGGTAGCTTACCCACTTTTTATGCATTTTAAGGGGTGTAAGGTTTTTATAAAGCCAAATGGTTAGTATAGTAAAAAGCAGGGTGATGGGTATTGCTATCAAACAGAATTTAATAACTGAAGCCTCGATCATTTCGG
>JAYVJU010000038.1:0-7692 GCA_043769035.1 Ferruginibacter sp. | reverse complement strand
GAAATAATCCATTTCATCTACATTCAATATCCGTATTAAATTAGGATGCCCCACAAAATTTACCCCAAAGAAATCGTAGGTTTCCCTTTCCATAAAATTGGCTGATTGATACAAGGATGTTGCTGTAAAAACATCGGGCTTATTAATATCAACAAATACTTTAAACCTGATACGTACATTATCCACTAAATTATGCAGGTGATACACAACAGCCAGTTCTTCTCCTTTTCTATCAGGATAATGAACGGCCTGCAGATCGGTTAAAAATTGAAATTTTAATTCGGCGTCATCAAACAAAAACTGCAGCACTTTTACATTCAGATCTTTTTGTGCGGTAAACGTAAGCATGCCATAGGGCTCCTGCCAATCGGTCAATTGATCGCCAAATTTTTCAGTCAGTTTTTGTTGTATAAAATCGTTTGTCATAAAACCGCAAACCCCTAAAGGAGCTTTCCTTCGTTAAATAATTAATTTTGTTCAACCCTCCAAAGCTTGAACGAATGTGAAATCGTTTAAACTTTTTAGTTCCCCCTTCAGGGGGTGGAGGGGTTTATTGTATTCCGTAACTACCTAATAATTCTTTGTATTGATCGCTATGCCTTCTCCTTAAACCTTCCTGGTTTACTAATTTCTGTATGTTCATAAAACCATCGAGAATTGCTTCGGGCCTTGGCGGACAACCGGGTACATAAACATCTACAGGAATTACCTGGTCGATACCCTGCAAAACAGAATAAGTATCAAATATGCCGCCTGAAGATGCACAGGCACCTACAGATAATACCCAGCGGGGTTCTGCCATTTGCAAATACACCTGGCGTAAAACCGGCCCCATTTTTTTAGATATTGTTCCCATCACCATCAACAGGTCGCACTGGCGTGGAGAAAAGCCTACCCTTTCGCTGCCAAAACGGGCAAGATCATAATGGCTGGCCATAGTGGCCATAAACTCGATACCGCAGCAGGAAGTGGCAAAAGGCAAAGGCCATATAGAATTTTTACGGGCAAGGCTCACCACCTTTTCAAAATTAGTGGCCATAAAACCTTCTCCCATATACCCTTCTGGAATGCCTTCGAATTTTACTGTATTGTTATATTGTACCGGACGTGACATAGTTAATTAAAAATTTAGCATTACTAGTTCCCTTAACAAAAACAGGGTTCAATTGTTAATCTTTATTAATCTTCCCAATCTAAAGCACCTTTTTTAATTATATAAATAAACCCTGTTACAAACAGGCTCACAAACATTGCTACAGCTATAAATCCATCCCAACCCAGTTCTTTAAAATTTACAGCGTAGGGATAAAAGAAAATTACTTCTACATCAAACAGTACAAAAAGAATTGCTACCAAAAAATATTTGATGGCCATTGGCTGGCGGGCATTCCCTTTAATTTCCACACCGCTTTCAAAGTTCTGCAGCTTATCCGAAGTTTTTCTTTTAGGCCCTAAATAATTCGACAGCACCATTATTGTGGCAATTAAACCTACAGCAAAAATCAGTTGCAAAGCAATGGGTAAATAGTTGGTTGCACTATTAGTATTAGCCACCTGAAGGAAAAAAAACTGCATCCGGATATTATTATTGAGGTTATTGGCAAAAATAAGGCAGCAATAGCAATAATCAATATTATGTACAACAAAAAACCCCGTTACAAAAGTAACGGGGTTTATAGTTATGTTTTAGACTTTACTTTTTTTTTGGCGCTGGTGCCTTAGTGCCAGAACCTGCCGGCTTTGTAACCGTGCCTGGTTTGGTACCTGTTGCAGGTTTAGTAGCTGGCGCAGGTGCTTGTCTTCCCGGAGGAGCATCAAAGATTTTTTTAAACCCGATAACTTCTTCGTCGGTTGGCTCTTTTAATAAATACCTGCCGCAATAATCCGATGCTGCTTTTTTATCTTTTTGTATATTATAAGTGTACTGGATAAAATATTTATAGGCATTTAATAAATGAGTTTTTACTTTAACCGAATCGGTAGCCCATTGTGCTTCTCCAAGCTCAATAACTTTTTGGTAGCTTGGTGCAGCCAGTCCGAGTGCCATAATGGTATCAATTTTTGCCTGGGCCAAAGCTGTATAATAAAAACCATAGGTTTCTGTAGGATATTTAGCGGTATATAAACCCCAGTTATCAACTGCAGCCTGGTAATTTCCAGCACGTGAGTAGTTATTTGCAGTATTAAATATGTCCAGTTTAGTAGGTACTTTTCTTACACTCAATACTTTTTTATACCATTCAGCGGCTTCGGCAAATTTTTTCTGTGTTTCAAAACCTGCAGCAACAGATTTTAATAAGCCAACCTTACCAAGTTCAGTTGAATCGGCTTCAATCGCTTTTTCAATATAAGTACCAGCCAATGCTTCATTACCGGGGAATCTTAATAATAATTCTGCATACGTTTTATAATCGCCGGGGCCTATTTTATCAGGCTTTTGAAATTGAAAGAATTTTTCAAAAGCGGCTTTGGCATTTACCGAATCATTTACCTTGTTATAGGCATACCCTTTTAAACCATACAAACGTGGGTCTGCATTTACACCTGCTGCGGCTATACAACCGTCAGCCTGTGTAATGGCTTCTGCATTTAAACCCTGCTGGTATTTAATAGTGGTTCTGTAATAACACGCCTGCGGCTCATCATCACCCATCAGGGTTAAATATTTTTCAAGATATTCTGCTGATTTACCAATATCTGTTTGGTAAAATAACAAATACAGGTTTTGATACACCGGAATATAAGCCGGATCGGCAGCAATAGCATCATTAAAATACTTCATGTAAATTTCGGCCTGGCCTGTTCCCTGTGTTTGGTACACTTTACCCATACGGTACATTGCTCTTGCATACTTTGGGCTAATAGCCAAAGCACTTTGGTAAGCACTTATTGCGCTGCCCCCATCTGTAAATTTACGATAAGCATCCCCCAGCAAACAATAAGTTTCAGGGTCTTTAAACCCCTTTAATGTTGTAGCCAGTTTTAATTTTTCTATAGCATAGGCTGCATCACCGTTTTTAGAATCGTAATTGCCGTTAGCCATACCAACAGCATTTAATACCGGCATGCTTTTACCCTGGCTTAAAGAAATTGCAGTTTCAAACCTGTTACGGGCATCCTGGGTTTTACCTTCAAATAATTCTATATGACCCATACCTGCTACAAGTAATGCATTGTTGCTGTTTGCCTCAAGTGTTTTACGAAATAATTCTTTTGCTCTTGATATATCTTTATTATCATCAGGGGTTATTAAGGTTAACCCAAGCCAATATACCGCCTCTGCATTATTTGGATTAGCCGCAACTAATTTTTCAAAAACAGAAAGGGCACTTTTATATTTTTCGTAATAGAAGAATTTCCTCCCTTCTTCAATACTTTGTGCATTTGCAAAGTTGATAACCAACGCTGTGGTTAAAAACATTACCGCTCCTTTAATCTTGTTCATTTTCTTTTGCTGTTTTATACTTTACAATAATATCAATTTTATAAATACACCCCTATATTTTTGGTATAAACTTTTTATAATTTTTCGTTCACCTGCACTGTTCTTATGCCAAAATCCATTTTAGGTGCCAGGTATGCCCTTCTAAAAACCAACTGGCCTCTTTCAAAATTCAAAAAATCTGCAAACCCCGAACCCAGCCCCGAATAATTCTCTTTAACTATGTAATACAAACCACGTACCAAAGGGTATCTTCTGCTTAAGATGCTTTGCTGGCTTGGTTTTACATAAGGTGTATCATTACAGGCTTTACATTTTAAGTAGGCCATTTTTACTTTGCCCAGCATACTTACCTGTGCGGTATCTTCCGGGTTGCCTATCCAGCTGATACCCACCAAACCAATAGCATCTGTATTAGCAGCAATATAATTAAGCACTTCGCTGCTGTTTTTAACTGCTTTTACAACGCTGGTATCAAAATTTCCGCCATGTAATATACTATCGATGGTAAAACGTACTGTACTGGTTGCATTCAAACCATCAAATACCACTTTTTTAGCATTTCCTTGTTTGCCCTGTAACAGTTGTTGCAGGCTTTCCAAAGAATACATGGTATCGGTATTGTTTTTATTGGTGATAACAGTAATAGCATCCCATGCCAGCCGGTTACTTACGGGAGTATATTTTAAAGAGTCAGTATAAAATCTGCTTTCTTTAATAGTAAGTCCACGGGTAACAATAATCATGCGGTTGGATGTATCCTTATAAAAATCTTTAAAACATTCCGCCTCGGGTTTGTAATGCGCTATAATGTGTGCATCCGGAAAAGAACCCTCATACACTTTTATGGCTGCTTCAATTACCGGGCGGAAACTTTCATCAACACTGATATTGATAGTGCCGCTGGTTGGTGAATCTGTAACCACCTGTTTATTTTTGTTATCGTTATTGCAGGCACTTAATAACATACTGCATACAATTACAAAAAGAAAGAACGTATTTATCCTGTGCTTCATTAATTGCTGTAATAATTTTTCTTATAACCCCTGTACAATCTGAATAAGCCATATACCCAACATAAGCCGGCAAATAATTTTATTACCAGCGGATCATATTGATTAATATATTGAGCGGTATATTTAACAGGAAACATAAAGAAAAAGCCAACCGCAATAAAAAACACTCCCATAGTATAATTGGTAATGCGGCGCATGCGTATTGCATTTTTTTCCCTGTCGCTTAGCTGTTCTTTTTCAAATTCTTCAAGTGCCATAAAATGGTTTTTAAATGTAACTGTAAGGTTTTATAAAACCTTACAGTTAAAATATTTTCCGGACTGCCAAAATACAAAAATTATGGCGTATAATCAGTTGTACGGAACAAACTTTACAGGAATAACATAATAAACTGATACGTTTTGTCCCCTTGTTTTTCCCGGTACCCACTCCGGCATTTTTTTCAATACCCTTACCACCTCTTTATTAAATTCTTCGCCGCCGTCCTGCACAGTGGTAAAGCCTTTTAATTTACCATCGTAGCCCACTACAAATTTTATTCTTACACTTACCATTTCGCCATCTTCCAAATCCCTGGGATTAGTTAAGTTTTTTTGCAAAAACCTTTTTAATGCTTCCATACCGCCGGGGAAAGAAGGCATTTCGTCCGCAGTTTCTGTTGGCGTATTAATATCAAGAGGTTCAGGTTTCACTGGCTCGGCAACAGGGCCACCATCGCCATCGCCTGCAGGTGGCTGTACAATACCGGGGCCGCTACCCGGCACATCAATAGTTTTATTACCGATCCTGTCATTGTCCGTAATCACATCAATAGGTGGCGTACTGTCTCTGGTAATTACAAAATTGTTTACAAATATTTTTTGGCTCACCGGCTTTTGTGCTGCTGCAGTAATCTCTTTTTTAACCACTGTTTCGATTTTCTTTTCGGGCTGGTTAAATATCGTTGTCGTTATTAAATCATCCTCTATTTCTACGGTCTTTTTTTTATCAGGCATAAAAGTAAAAGCCGATAACACCAGCACAATACCCAGCATTGCACCAAGCGATTTCATTAAACGGTTGTCGTAAAATTTACGCAGGTCATAAGCGCCATAGGCTTTGTTACGGTTTTCGAAAAGGATGTCTAACACATCGCTTTTAAGTATTAATTCTGTTTTCATTTTTTTTGTTTTGAAATGATGAATGGTTGTTTCAAAACAGGCGCTTGTTTGGTAATGAGATGCAACAGAGAAATTAATCCATAAAGAATGGAAGAAGGAAGTTGGGAGAAGGAAGAAAACCGTGAAGTAAATTAGTTTCTTCTGCCTTCCATCTTCCCCTTCCTTCCTATCTTTGCGCCATGAAAATTTTGATGGTGTGCCTGGGCAATATTTGCAGGAGCCCGATGGCAGAAGGAATTTTACAACACAAAGTACAGAAAGCAGCATTGAACTGGAAGGTGGAGAGTGCCGGAACCAACGGCTATCATACCGGTGAACCGCCGCATTATTTAAGTATTAAAGTAGCTGCTCAAAATGGTATTGATATCAGCATGCAAAGAAGCAGGAAATTTACAGCTGCAGATTTTGAACAGTATGATAAAATTTATGCCATGGCCGAAGATGTGCTTGATGATATGAAAATGATTGCAAAAAATAAATTCGATACTAACAAAGTTGATCTGTTGCTGAATGAATTATACCCGGATCAAAACAGGGATGTGCCTGACCCGTGGTCGGGACCGGAACGGGGCTATCATGAAGTTTTTGCAATAATTGAAAAAGCATGCGAACAGATAATACAACAACAAACAATAAATAGCTAACTACAACTCATGAGCACTAAGCCATCGATACCACAAGGCACCAGGGATTTTAATGCAGTAACGCTTAGAAAAAGGAATCATATTCTTTCCACCATAAAAACTGTTTTTGAATTATACGGTTTTCAGCCCTTGGAAACACCTGCTATGGAAAACCTGGAAACATTGATGGGTAAATATGGAGAGGAAGGTGATAAACTGATCTTTAGAATTTTAGATAGCGGGAATCCTTTTACTGAGCAGTTTGTCAAAGACAATATTTTTAACGAGGAGTTTTCCGAATATGTGAAAACAGAATTAAAAAAAGATGAAGAATATACTCACGAGCAAAACAGAAAACTTCATGGAAGTTACTCTTCAGGCAATATTACGAATCCGATATTAATTGCAAAAAAAGCTGAAGAATTAGCAAAGTCTCTTCCAAAAGTAAAATCATACATTTCAGGCAAGGCATTAAAATATGATCTCACCATTCCTTTTGCAAGATATGTGGCGATGAACCACACCAAACTAATTTTCCCTTTTAGAAGATATCAAATTCAACCGGTTTGGCGTGCCGACCGGCCACAAAAAGGCCGCTACCGGGAGTTTACGCAATGCGATGCAGATATTGTTGGCAGCCCATCTTTATTAAGCGATGCAGAGTTTGCATTGATCTATGATGAAGTATTTAACCGGTTGGGATTAAAGGAGTATGAATTAAGAATTAACAGCAGAAAAATTTTATCTGCATTGGCAACAGTATGCAATGCACCGGACAAATTGGTAGCCATTACAACTGCTATTGACAAGCTGGATAAAATTGGTATTGATAAAGTAAAGGAAGAGCTTGCCGAAAAAGAATTATCAGAACCACAAATTGCTATTATAGAAAAATACATCAGCATTTCCGGAAGCAATAAAGAAAAAATACAGCAATTAGTTACTATCATTGGTAGTAATCAAGAAGGCAGCCGCGGCATTGAAGAAATTACCAATGTTTTAAAATACACTGAAGGAAAAAATATTATTGTTGACTTTACACTGGCCCGTGGTCTTAACTATTATACCGGAATTATTTACGAAGCAAAAGCGCCTGACACCGTAAAAATGGGCAGCATTGGCGGCGGTGGACGGTATGATGATTTAACCGGTTTGTTTGGTGTACCCGGTATTCCCGGCGTTGGTATTAGCTTTGGGGTTGACAGGATTTACGATGTGTTGGAAGAACTTAATCTCTTTCCCGAAAACCTGGAAGAGAGTACAAAAGCCATCTTTTTTAATATGGGGGCTGCAGAAAGTGTTTTTGCATTTAACATTATGCAGCAATTGCGTAAAGCCGGCATTGCCAGTATTTTATTTCACGAAGAAACAAAAATTGCAAAACAATTTTCTTACGCTGAAAAATATAAAATACCTTACGCCATAATTATCGGCAGCAAAGAAATAGAACA
>JAYVJU010000037.1:0-8962 GCA_043769035.1 Ferruginibacter sp. | reverse complement strand
TTTTCTGACAACATCTAAAAATTTCTTTTACTTCTTTTTTGAAGTATTCATGTATTTTAATAAACGGATTTCTTTTTCGCTTAAAAAACGCCACTTGCTGCGCTCTACATTCTTTTTGGTAAGGTTGGCGTACATCACCCTGTCAAGTCCCTTAACATCGTAACCTAAATGTTCAAATATACGGCGTACAATTCTGTTACGGCCGCTGTGTAATTCAATACCAATTATAGATTTGTCTTTACTGTCTGCATAAGCTAAACTATCAACATTAATTTCGCCATCTTCCAGTTTTAATCCTTTTAAAATTTTATCAAAGTCAGTTTTAGTAAGTGGCTTATCTAATTTAACCTCGTATATTTTTTTTATTTCGTAGCTGGGGTGCGATAGTTTTTGTGTAAGGTCACCATCATTGGTTAATAACAGTACACCGGATGTGTTCCTGTCTAACCTGCCAATAGGATATACCCTTTCGGTGGTGGCTTTCTGTATCAGTTGCAATACTGTTTTTCTGCCCTGCGGATCATCAGTAGTGGTAATATAATCTTTAGGCTTATTTAATAAGATGTACACCAGGTTTTTAGTAACAAATAATTTTTTGCCATTAAATATTACTTCATCCGAAGGGTTTACTTTATATCCCGGCTCGGTAGCAATGGTGCCATTTACTTTTATTTTACCCGTGTTTATTAATCCTACAGCATCACGCCGGCTGCATACGCCACAATGTGCCAGGTATTTATTAAGTGGCATTACGCCTGTTGGGGCATTATCATTTGCTGCAATTACTTTGGCCGATTTTTGATGAGGTGTTTTTGCAGCTCCCCGAGGTTTTTTGTCTTCAGTTGCTGCTGCCGGAGTTTTGCCTTTTGCATTATCGGCAGCTTTTGTTGCCATACCGCCTTTTTTTGCCTGGCGTGCAAGATATTCCTCCTTCTTTTTCTCCTCAAAAAAGGCATTCCGCTCTTTACGGTATTTTTTCTTTTCCTGGCGAAACTCTTCTTTAACTACACTATTCTTTTTTGGGGCTACAAATTTTTGAAAGGGAGACTGGCTCATATGGTTGAAGTTTTTGCTGTTATTACAACAGTAGTGAAGGGCAAAGGTAACCATTTAAAATTAAAGCCGTACTGTGGTTGTCCAAACGGACAAACTTAATAAGAAAGAGGCGCTTTTTTTGAAGCACCTCTTTTTAGTATAGGGATTTAATGATTTATGCTGCCTGTTCAGCATTTTCTGTATAAGGATTCTCCTGTTCTTTTTGTATTTCAGTTGCAGGCAGTTGTTTTCTCGTTTTGTTGCGACGGCGAATTCTTCTTAATTCAGCACTTTGCCGTCTTTCGAACATCTGTATTTTATATTTTTTGTGTTTAAATTTTCTTGGATGATTAGCGCCCCTTGTTTGCGCTTGTGTTACAATAAAAACGCCTGCAATTAAAACTAAGGTTAAAATGATTTTTCTCATGCCCAATAATTTTATGAATTACTGACCATGAAAAAACAAAGAGGTTTAAAGGAGCGGAAAAATCAGGCACTTTTTTTATTAGCCAGCTGTCCACAGGCAGCATCAATATCTTTTCCACGGCTACGGCGTACCCTTACATTAACCCGGTTTTTAGCAAGATAATCTGTAAACACCTGTGTAGTGTCTTCATCCGATTTTAAGAAAGGAATGCCCGAAACGGGATTAAACTCAATTACATTTACTAAATGGGTGGGTATTTTCCGGTAAACTTTTACTAATTCTTCGGCATCCTCTACACTGTCATTCACGCCTTTTAAAAGCACATACTCTAATGTAATGTCGTTCTTGGTTTGCTCATAAAAATAATTGAGCGCTTCGGTTAATGCGGCAATATTATTGGTTTCGTTAATGGCCATTATTGTATTGCGTTTTTCATCGGTGGCGGCATGTAATGATAGTGCCAGGTTAAACCGTACTTTATCATCTCCCAGCTGCTTTATCATTTTGGCCACGCCTGCAGTGGAAACGGTAATTCTTTTGGGGCTCATCGCCATACTATCGCTGGCAGTAATTCTTTCTATCGATTTTAAAACATTGTTGTAATTCAATAAAGGTTCGCCCATACCCATATAAACAATATTGGTAAGTCCGGTGCCATACATTTTTTCGCTTTGCTCATTCAATATGGCTACCTGGTCGTAAATCTCATCAAAATGCAGGTTACGTTTGCGGTCCATTAAGCCGGTTGCACAAAATTTACAGGCAAGGCTGCAGCCGATCTGCGACGATACGCAGGCCGTATTTCTTTTTTCGGTAGGAATGATTACCCCTTCCAGCAAATGCCCGTCAAATGTTTTAAACCTCGATTTTAAAGTGCCATCGCTGCTGTGCTGGGTGGTATCCACCGTCATGGCATTCAATTCAAATTCTTCAGCCAGTTTTTCACGCAGCTCAAGCGATAAATTGCTCATATCATCAAAACTGCGGGCATTTTTCTTCCATAGCCATTCATAGGCCTGTATTGCCCTGAATTTTTTATCGCCGATGGATTCGAAGTATTCCTTTAGTTGAGGAAGCGTAAGTGTACGTATATTTTTACCTGCTGACATGGCGCAAAGGTACTATCACAATCTCTATTTCGCTAATAATGAACTTTTATAATAAAACTGGCAGAAAAATTGCTGGCTAATTGTAAACATCTTTCTATGCGTACAAATCACTTACTTATAGTCCTGCTTTTAGGCATTCTGTTTTCCTGTAAATCAAAAGATGATCAAATTGGTGTTGTGCCCGATGACTGGCCAACTGATACTGTAAGGGTACTAAAGAACAACTTAAATTTTCCATGGGAAATTTTATGGGGCAAAGATGATTTTATCTGGATGACGGAAAGGGGTGGAAAAATAAGTAAAGTAAATCCAAAAACAGGCGATATTGTTTTCAGCACTTCAATTACCGATGTGGTTAGTAATGGCGAAGGCGGTTTGCTGGGTATGGTGCAGCACCCTGAATTTTTAAACAATGGTAATTTTTATGTTGTGTACAATTATAACAGCGGAGGTAATTATCTTGAAAAAATTGTTCAGATGCAATTTTCTAATAACAGCTTAAGTGTGGTAAAAAATATCATCACCAATATTCCAGCTTCGGGGATACACAACGGAAGCCGTTTATGGATTTTAGGAGATAAACTGTTTGCCACAACCGGGGATGCCGCCGTGCCAAGTCTTTCTCAAACAAGCTCATCACTTGCAGGCAAAGTATTACGGTTTAATTTAGATGGAACGATTCCCACTGATAACCCAACTTCGACCTCACCTGTGTGGAGCCTCGGCCACCGCAACCCACAAGGCCTTGTGGTTAACAATAACATAATATACGCCAGCGAACATGGCGATAATATTGAAGATGAAGTAAACATTATTGAACGCAACCGCAATTATGGCTGGCCTAATGTAAAAGGCCCTTGCGATAACGCAGGCGAAACTCCTTTTTGCACCGGCAGCAACAAAGAACCTTTATGGAGCAGTGGCAGCAGCACCATAGCCGTTTGCGGTTTAGATTATTACAACAACAGCCGCATACCTGCCTGGCAAAACAGCCTGTTAATGGCAACACTAAAAGACGCCACCCTTCGTGTATTAAAACTAAGCAGCGACGGCTTAAGCATAACCGGCCAGCAAACCCTGTTTAAAAACCGCTACGGCCGCATACGGGATATTTGCATTTCTCCGGCCGGCAGGGTTTATTTGTGTACCGGCAATGGCAGCAATGCAGATGTGCTGGTGGAGATTTCGAAACCATAACTGCGTTTTATTACTATATATTCTTTCTTTACATTTACAAAAGTTCTAAGCTGGTGTAACCCGGATAGCTATCGGGTAAATCAATCTATGCTTAGCTGAAAATTCAACTAATGTTGAACAAAGTGTTGCAGCCCTAAACAAAAAATACTTTATGCAAACAGTTTATGTAATTGATGCCATCAGAACACCCATTGGAAAATACGGCGGGGCGTTAAGCAATGTTCGTCCGGATGATTTACTGGCTTATGTAATTAAAGCATTGGTAAAACGTAATTCCTCCATTGATATAAACGCTATTGAAGATGTAATTGCAGGCGATGCCAACCAGAGCGGAGAAGATAACCGCAATGTAGCCCGGATGGCTGCATTGCTGGCTGGGCTCCCCGTAACTGTTAGTGGCAATACTGTAAACCGTTTATGTGCCAGCGGCCTGCAGGCTATAATGGATGCTGCAAGGGCAATTGCCTGCGGCGATGGCGACCTGATGATAGCCTGCGGCGTGGAAAGTATGAGCAGGGCACCATTTGTTATGCCAAAGAGTACAAGTGCTTTTGCAAGAGATCCGCAGATATATGATACCACTTTAGGCTGGCGTTTTGTAAATAAAAAATTGTCGGAGATGTATCATCCATACAGCATGGGAGAAACTGCAGAAAATGTTGCCCGCCAATGGAACATAAGCCGTAATGCACAGGATGAGTTTGCAATAGCCAGCCAGAAAAAATATGCCAATGCACTGGCCGCCAATAAATGGACTGATGAAATTATTCCTTTACAGGTGCAGATTGGTGCTAACGTTTTTGATTTTGATAAAGATGAGCATCCCCGCCTGTCGAGCATGGAAAAGCTGGGACAACTGAAACCTGCTTTTGCAAAAGATGGCACTGTTACTGCCGGAAATTCTTCTGGCATTAATGATGGGGCAGCAGCAATGTTATTGGCAAGCGAAGCGGCAGTATTGAAATTTAACCTGATGCCAATAGCAAAAATAAAAAGTATGGCTGTAGCCGGGGTCGATCCTTCGATTATGGGTATTGGGCCTGTACCTGCAAGTAAAAAAGCATTGGCAAGAGCAGGAATAACTACTACCGATCTTGATCTGATAGAATTGAATGAAGCATTTGCATCGCAATCTATTGCCTGCATTCATGATCTTGGCCTGGACCTGGAGAAAGTAAATGTAAACGGCGGAGCTATTGCATTGGGGCATCCGTTGGGTTGCAGCGGTGTAAGAATTTCCACTACTTTATTGCATGAATTAAAACGCCGCAAAGGAAGGTATGGCCTGGCAACAATGTGTATTGGAGTAGGGCAGGGTGCGGCCGTGGTTTATGAAGCATTATAATTTGTGCAATAGCTTTTTTACCAGCCGGTAATTAACTGCTACAGATAAAAATAATAATACTGCTGCAACTACAATTACTATCCAGTTAATAAAAGGAGATAGCTCTTCCCTGTCTTTCATAACAAAATGCTGAAAACTAAAATGCAGTAATGCTGTAATGGCAACAGCCATAAGCACCACAACAATGTAAATAGGAATCCACTTTTTTGCTACCGTTTTGCTAAGCCAGTCAGGCGAGTAACCCAGGGTTAACAGCAACTGTAAATTCTCTTTGCTTCTGGCTATCATTAATTGTAAGTAGAAGGAAAATAATACCATCGCCAATAAAATTACCAATACACCAAAGCCGGCAAGCCCGCTTACAATAGCCTGCAGTATTTGTTTAATGCGGCCAAATTTTGTTTTGTCTTTATTAACGTGGTAATTTTTTTGGTGTAAAAAACTCAGCAGCTCAGGATTGTTGGCGTCTTTTGTTTTTAAATAAATTCTTGATGCCGGAACAACAGTAACGCCACCAAAATTTTTATTAGCCATCTGCATAAAATTGTCCGGCACTAAAATAGAATTTATTCTGTCGCTGATGGCCACTATCTGCCCCTTGAAATTTTGTGTGCCGTTTGGTCCGTAACATTCTAAAACTATTTTAACAGAAGAGATAGTGCTTTGCGAAAGCTGTGGCAGATCCTGGCTGGGCGCAAATACATTATACATCTCTAAAAAATCTGAAGAAAAAATAATGGGTACATCAGTTTGCCCTTCTTGCCAGGTAAAGTTTGGCGGAACGGTATCAATGAATTTTTCGTTGATGGATTCTAAAAAAAGATCGGTACTGAAAGGAATAATATTTCCTGCACTTGCTTTTACCCTGAACTGGTTGGCAATAAGCGGTGCAGCTTCATCAATAAATTTTTGCGATTGAATGTTTTTTAAATCATCAGGAGTAAACCGGTTATCCTTACCCATGTTTTGGTCGGTAATGGTTTTAGTAACCGAAATAAAATCGAAACCGGTTTTTTTAGGGTTCCTGTCTTTTAATAGCTGGTTAATGTTGATGTACATTTGAATAGAGCACAACAGCAGCAATACACCAATACCAAGGCCTGCATAACTGAGCCAGCGGGAGGCTTTGTTTTGACCTGTACTTAAAAAAGGTGCTATGTTTTTAAAAGAAAGCATCAATTAGTTTATTGGTTAACTGGTTGATTGGTTAAATAGGTTATAAATGCAATGTTCTGTCGGCGTTAAAATATTCTATAGCTTTTAAATCGGCTAAAACGATAGTAGCTTTTCTTAATGCAGCTTCTTCTTCCATCAGTTCCATTGCTTTTTTACGGTTGGCTTCATCTAAATGGCTGAAAGGTTCATCTAACAATAAAAAATTAAATGGCTGTTGTAAGGCACGGATGATAGCGATGCGTTGCTGTTCGCCATAACTACAGGTTTTACAAAGCTTCGTCAGCTTGTTTTCTATGCCCAGCCTTTTCGCCATTGCTGCAATTTTACTTTCGGTATGATAAGGATTCAGCTGCCTTTTTATTTCCAGATTTTGTAAAACAGTTTGTTCTGCAAACAAACGCAGGTCCTGGAAAACAATACTGATGTGTTGCTGCCGGTAAATGGCAAAATGTTCTGCATCAAATGCCATAATGGAATTAGCATCGTAAGCAATTGTGCCGTTATAATCTTTTCTTAACCCGTATAAAAAATGAATGAGTGATGTTTTGCCGCTGCCGCTTGGTGCAACAATTTCAATTTTTTCTCCTTCTTTAAAAATAACACTGCCGTTCCATATCTGCGACCGGGAAATTTTTTCTTCTTCAATAAATGTGGGAACTACTTTTTGCAGTTGTATTTGCATAGCCTGTGTACATTAAAAAACCGCTGAAGCGAAAAACTTCAGCGGCTGTAAATTAGTTTTTATTTGGCAGGTGGTGGTGGCGGTAATTTTGGACTATTTGCTGAGTCCGGTTTTACTTCTTCGATCATCACGTCTGTCATCCTTAGCTTTTTATCGCTTTCCATTTTTAACTGTCCAAGGGTACCCAAATACTGGTTAAGCTGTTTAAGGCTGTTGGTGCTCTTATCAATTAAATTTATTTCCATGGTTTGCGTAATGCCTCCGCCTGAATAGGAGCCGCCTTTCATGTACATATTGTCCCACATTTTAAGCGATACGTCATAAACAGCTTTTGCAGTGCTGTCTTTTGTGGCTTCGCTTTCAAAAGCTTTCATTATGTATTGCAGATTTATGTAGCCGCCAAATGGCCCGCCGCTTATCTTACTTAAAAAATCAAAACTCGTATTGCTGTTGGTGCCGGTATATTTTGCTATGTTTTCTTTTGAGTTGCCAATTGCAAAATACTTGCCGTTTGAATTATAGGCAACAGGTATTTCGGCCGGAACATTTTTGCCAAACTTTTCTCCTGCTTTTATCAGCAGGTTAAAAGCATCTTTATCGCCTATGGATGTAGCAAAAATAACTTCTGGCTGCGGAGTATTGGTTTCAAAGCTTTTGTCTTCTCCGTTTACACCTTTAAAATTTATAGAATCTTTTTTATGCTTTATTTCAGTTAAAGCTATAAGAACGTCTCCTTTATTGGCTTTAATAAAATCATCCAAACTAAAACCTACAAATGCAAGGCCCATATTAGCATAACCTTCCACACCCATCAGTTTCAATAATTCTTTTATGCCTTCGGGCTTATAGCTCATGGCAAATACTGCAGCTACATCTTTTGATGGCAGGCGTTTGATCATTTCTTCATCAATATTTTTGCCACCATATTTTTTATACAACTCTGTTAATTCTTTTCCGGCATAGCTTTTAATATCCATTAAAATTTTACCGTTTTCAAAATTTAAAGTTGCAGCGGTACGGCTGTCTTTGTATAATGTAGTAAGGTTTAGCATAGCAAGTGCAGGATTGGCTAAACCATCTTTATAAAATTCCTCGCTATTCATCCAGAAATGCAGGTCGCCGGGTTGTTTTACCAGTTCGGTAAATTTTTCATCTTCTGCCAGGGAATTGCTTTCTTTTAAATCAAATATGGTTTTACAAGCTGCACTTAAATCTCTCGATTTAACAGTGTATGAAGAATCCCCCCATGAACTGGGTTTGTATCCATCCATACTTAATTCCGGTGCATTAACCAGGCAAACAAATTTTTCTTTATTCCATCCAACAGAAAAAGGTGATTTAGTGATAAATTTAATACCGTCTTTTTCGCTTTCAGTTCCGCCTTTTGTAACATCAAGAGAAAAGAGTTTGAATTTTTCAGCATCTTTTATTGCGCCGGTAAAAACAACAACACCGCCAACAGAATCTTTTTGCATAAAGAAGATCATGTCTGTTTTGGTGTCAATGCCGCTGTTGTCAGGATTGTCTAAAGCACCTTTAATAAAAGTAGGGATCGAGCTGTCGGCATACATCTTTTGAAACAAAGCATTCTTCTTTATTTCATCCCAGGGTAATTTGGATGATAAAGAAGCGCCATTAACATGTACCACAACGGCTGCATCTTTTGGAACAAACTTGCCTTCTTTATTTTTTTTACTGCAGGATGCCAGCAATAAAATTGCAAAAGCAGCTAAAAGCGGGATACGAAAACGTAATTGCATAAAATTGATTTTTTGTTGATACTAAAATAATATAATGGTAACCTTTATAAGTTGTTAAAAAAACTAACTAAGTTTTCAAATACCACCATTTGTTGTTCGCCGGTGTTTAAATTTTTTACCTGGCAATAATTCTGTTCTATTTCTTTGCTGCCGATAATTATGGCGTAAGGTATTTTATATTTTTCAGCGTAAGAAAATTGTTTTGCAATTTTTGTTTCTTCGTGAAATAAA
>JAYVJU010000036.1:0-6653 GCA_043769035.1 Ferruginibacter sp. | reverse complement strand
GGGCGAAACCTATTTATTACTAGCCGAAGCACAATTTAAACAAGGCAAGTTACCCGAAGCAGCTATTTCAATAAATGCTTTACGTACAAGAGCCAATGCAGCCTTGGTATCTGCATCTGATATTACGCTTGATTTTGTTTTAGATGAAAGGGTAAGAGAATTGGTGGCAGAAGAAAACAGAAGAATGACTTTGATGCGTACAGGTAAATTAGTAACCCGTGCAACTGCATTAAATGGCGATAAAATTACCGGACTAAGCAATACTCATTTATTATTGCCCATACCGCAAACTGAAATAAATTTAAATAAAGATGTTGTATTAGATCAAAATACAGGCTATTAAAAACTAATCAGTAAAGTTTCTCATATAGCAGTTGGTTTACCGGCCGGATAAGCAAAGGCTTACCGGCCTTTCTTTTTTTTTTGCATATTTTTATATAAATTTTCAATGGTAAGATTATTTTTTTCAATATTATTTATTGCACTCACTCATTTAGCAATTGCACAACAAAACAAAAATGTACAAGCTGTTTTTGTGGATAGTGGCTGGGCAAATAATTCTGTTAATACTGTAGTGTTTAGAAAAAATGCTTTAGCCACCTATAAAAATACACAGTACATTTCTTTTTATAATAAAGATGCCATGGTGGTTATTGGTAAAAGAAAGTTAGGTACAAAAAAATGGCAATTACAAACTACAGCATTTAAAGGCAAAGCCGCCGATGCACATAATTGCATAAGCATAATTACTGATGGTGCAGGTTATCTGCACATGGCATGGGATCATCATGGTAATAAACTGCACTATAGCAAAAGTATTGCACCCTGGTCATTACAAATGAGGGAAGAAATTTCCATGACGGGCATTGCAGAAACAAATGTTACTTACCCGGAGTTTCATACTTTGCCCAATGGTAATCTTTTATTTCTTTATAGAGATGGGCAATCAGGTCAAGGTAACCTGGTGATTAACCGCTATGATATTACAACCCAAAAATGGCAGCAACTGCACCATAATTTAATTGATGGCGAGAAGCAACGTAATGCATACTGGCAGGCATGTGTAGATAAATTAGGTACTATTCATCTTTCGTGGGTGTGGAGGGAAAGCCCAGATGTAGCCAGCAACCATGATATGTGTTATGCTAAATCAACAAACGGTGGGGTGACATGGGAAAATTCTAAAAACGAAAAATACATACTACCCATCAATGCCACAACAGCCGAATATATCTGCCGCATTCCGCAAAAAAGCGAATTGATCAACCAAACCAGTATGTATGCTGATACAGATGGTAAACCATTCATCGCTTCATACTGGAAAGATAAAGGCGACAGCATTACGCAGTACCATATCATTTACAATATAGCTGGTGAATGGAAAATTCAAAATACAGGATTTAGGAAAACAGCATTTAGTTTAAGCGGGGCAGGTACCAAAAGAATTCCAATTAGCCGTCCGCAAATTTTAAGTTTTAAAAAAGAAAATATAAATACCGTTGCTTTAATTTTTAGAGATGAAGAAAGAGGGAGCAAGGTTTCCATTGCAATAAATAAAAATATTGATCAAAATAACTGGCTGGTAAAAGATGTAACAAAAATAGCCGTAGGTTCGTGGGAGCCAAGTTTTGATACAGAGCTGTGGAAACGTAAAAAGCAATTACATTTGTTTGTACAATATACAGATCAGAAAGATGCAGAAGGCAAGGCTGATATTTTACCACAACCCATTAATGTTTTGGAAATTAAAATTAAATGATAATGAAAAGAGTAAGCAGTTTTTTAATAGTTGTTTGTTTTTCTTTTACGGTATGCAATGCACAACACAAATATAAGGCAGATAAAAAATTATTACAAACCATAGATAAAAATTTTGCCGATGCTGCTATTCAGTACAAACTGCTGGCAAAAAATTTGCCTGTTGATAAATTTCCTAAAACTTATTTCCCAACTACAGGTAAATATGAATGGAGCAATTCCGGTTGGTGGTGCAGTGGTTTTTATCCCGGCACCTTATTGTATTTGTACCAGCAAACAAAAGATACTGCTTTATACAACGAAAGCCTGAGGATATTAGAAGTACTTAAAAAAGAACAGTTTAATACTACAACACATGATCTTGGCTTTATGATGTATTGTAGTTTTGGCAATGCCAATCTTATTAATCCATCGGCAACTTACAAAGAAATTTTATTGAACAGTGCCAAATCATTGTCAACACGTTTTAGCCCTGCCGTAGGTTGTATAAAATCATGGGATGGTAAACCGAATGAATATTTGGTGATCATTGATAACATGATGAATTTAAAATTATTGTTTTGGGCAACACAGGTAAGCGGCGATTCTTCTTTTTATAAGATTGCAGTAGCACATGCCAATACCACTATAAAAAATCATTTTCGTGCCGACAACAGTTCTTATCATGTGTTAAACTATAATGCCACAACCGGCGAAGTAATAAAGAAAAAAACTGCACAGGGTTTTGCAGATGAGTCAGCATGGGGCAGGGGACAGGCCTGGGGATTATATGGCTACACAGAAACATACAGGGAAACAAAAGACAAGAAATATTTAGAGCAGGCAGATAAAATTGCACAGTATATTTTAAGTCATCCCAATTTTGCAAAGGATAAGATTACTTACTGGGATTTTAATGCACCTGATATTCCGGCTTCATTACGTGATGCTTCTGCCGCTGCAATTATGGCATCTGCCTTTTTAGAGTTAAGTGAATATGTAAATAAAAAGAAGGCGAAACAATATTTTAAAACGGCAGAAACAATTTTAAAAAATTTATCAGCTGCGGATTATAAAGCTGCCCCCGGAACCAACGGTGGTTTTATAATTAAACACTGTGTGGGCCACATGCCCAATAAAACTGAAATTGATGTACCGTTAACTTATGCTGATTATTATTTTGTAGAAGCCATGTTGCGGTATAAAAAAATAACCAGCAATTAATTCCTTTGTTATGCAAAAAATTATTGTTTTCACATTCTTGCTTGCTGTTGCTGTTAACTGCACTGCACAAAAAAATACCCGTGCTGTGTGGCTGCAGTATTTAGATAAAACCGCAAGACCGGTACTTACCAATCTTGCAAATAACACTTTAAAAGAAAAGATGCCGTTGGCTTTATCTGATAAAGTTGATAATAAAGCAGTGAGAAGTAAAGTGGCTTATTTAGAAGCATTTGCCCGTACGCTGTGCGGCATGGCACCTTGGCTGCAATTGGAAGAAGGAGATGATAACGAAAAAAAATTGCGGAATGAATACAGGCAGCTTTCACTAAAAGCATTATCTAATGCAGTAAACCCAACAGCAAAAGATTATATGGAGTGGAATGGCGGGCAACCATTGGTGGATGCTTCTTTTCTTTCATTGGCATTGGTGCGTTGTCCCTGGCTTTGGCAACATGCTGATACTGCTACGCAACGAAATGTAAAAGAAGTTTTTATGCTTACCCGTAACACAGTGCCCGTTTACAGCAACTGGTTGTTGTTTACAGCAATGATTGAAACATTTTTTTGCAAGTACAATTTACCTTATGATAAAGTGCGGATAGATTTTGCTGTAAAAGAATTTTCCAATCACTGGTACACAGGCGATGGCATGTTTGCAGACGGCAATAAATTTCATTTAGATTATTACAACAGTTATGTTATTCAGCCTTACCTGTTGTGTATTGTGGATGTGCTGAATAAAAAAGACAGTTCGTATAAAAGCTTTGCTCCAAGGTTGAACAATATTTGTAAACGCTACGCCGAAATACAGGAACGTTTAATAAACACAGACGGTAGCTTTCCGGTAACGGGCCGTTCTATAACTTACCGTGGCGGCGCTTTTCATCATTTGGCAAATATGGCATTGCAGCAGCAGTTGCCACAGGATGTTACAGCAGCACAAGTACGCTGTGCATTAACGGCAGTACTTAAAAAAACAATGGATGCGCCAGCAACATTTAATGATAAAGGCTGGCTCAATATTGGCCTTGCAGGTTGGCAACCGGGTTTGGCAGAAGGTTATATTAATACAGGCAGTATATATTTGTGTACACAAATATTTTTGCCGCTTGGCCTTTCGCCAACAGACGATTTTTGGACTAAGCCCGATGCACCATGGACGGCTGTAAAAATCTGGAGTGGGCAGGATGCTAAAGCCGACCATGCCGTTGATTTTTAAATTCAAGATTTTACTTTATGAAGCGTATAAAATTTTTACTCATAACTATATCTTTATTGGTTGCAACTATTTTGCAGGCGCAGCAGGACGCTGTTTACATGTTTGCTTATTTCAACAACAATGGCAAAGATGGCCTGCACCTTGCTTACAGCAACGACGGGTATAAATGGACGGCATTAAACAATGATAGTTCCGTTTTAAAACCAATGGTTGCAAAGGATAAATTAATGAGAGACCCCTGCATTATTAAAGGCGAAGACGGATTATTTCATATGGTGTGGACGGTGAGCTGGAACGATAAAGGTATTGGTTATGCCAGCAGCAAAGATTTGATCAGTTGGAGTGAGCAACAATTTATTCCTGTAATGGCGCATGAAGACAGTGCAAGAAATTGCTGGGCACCGGAAATTACTTACGATAAAAATAAAAAGCAATACATGATCTACTGGGCAACTACCATTGCCGGAAAATATAAAATGGATACCATTGTGGAAAGCGGCTATAACCACCGCATGTATTATGTAACTACAAAAGATTTTAAAAATTTCAGCAAAACAAAATTATTGTACGATAAAGGCTTTAACGTAATTGATGCCACCATTGTGCCTGATGGAAAACAATACATCATGTTTTTAAAAGACGAAACAAGAATACCGCCACAGAAGAATATTAAAATTGCCACCAGTAAAAATTTAACCAAAGGTTTTTCTGTTCCATCGGCACCTATCACAGGCAATTATTGGGCAGAAGGCCCCACTACATTAAAGATCGGCAACACCTGGATCGTTTATTTTGATAAATACAGGGATCATAAATATGGAGCTATACAATCCACTGATTTAAAAACATGGACAGATGTAAGTGATAAAATCTCTTTGCCAAAAGGTATACGGCATGGAAGTATTTTTAAGATAACAGGTGAGGAATTAGAAAAGTTGAAAGCTGTTTTGTAATACAAAAAACTTTTACTTAAAATCAAATGTAACAATTACCGGCACATGATCGCTGTATTGTTTCCAAAAATTATAATCCCCAATTTCTACAGTTTGAATTTTATCAATCATGTCTATTGATGCAAAACAATAATCGAGATGGTAGGGTTTGCCCTGATGTTTGTACAAATAAAAAGTAGGGTGTTGCTCTTTGCCCTGCACCTGTTTGTGATGTAAATGATAACAACTAAAAATACTTTTCTCTTCCAGTTTTTTTACAACATCTGAATGATTGCCCACCCTTGACTTTCTGTCCCAGATGGTATTGCTGTTAAAATCCCCAGCCAGTATTGTTTGTTTACGCTTTAACTTTTTATCATAATGATGAATGGCTTTCCAAACCTGTTCTACATACTGTCCATCAGGATCATCAGGGTTGTTAGCCCAGATGGCAAACAGCGTAAAATTAAATTCGCCACCGGTTACTGCAATGGGGATAATCATTTTCAACTCGGGGTTGTGATTGCGGAGTAATTTAAACCTGTATTTGCTGTAGGAGAAAATACCAAGCCCTTTGTTTTTATTTGTGCCATACCAAAGTACAGCTGTTGGTGTTGGGGTATCGGGACTAAATTTTAATTTGTCGGGATGTTCACATTCGGGAATAACTACAATATCCGGTTGGTATGCCAGTATGTAGTTTGCTTTTTTTCTAAAAGCCATATTGCAATTCCACGTGATAATTTTCATTGCAGGCTAAAGGTAGGTACTATCCTTATTCAATCTCCTTAACCTTACTCACCATATAGCTGATACCCAAACCTAAAAATGCAATCGTCATAAAAGAATATTGCAACCCGGCCAGCTCGGCAATGTAACCGATGAAGGGAGGTCCCATTACAAAACCTAAAAAAGCGATACTGCTTACTGTGGCAATGGCAATACCACTTGGTGCTTTAGATGCTTTGCCGGCAGTGCTGTACAGCAGTGGTACAATACTGCTTACTCCAAATCCTACTAATAAAAAACCAATAGTAGCAGTTATAATCTGTGGCAATAAAACAGCCAGCATCATACCGCAAAAAATTAACACACCGCTTACCTGTACCATTTTTTTACGGCTGAATTTTTCAGCCAGTTTATCGCCTGCAAATCTGCCGATTGCCATCGTTATCATAAAAGCTGCATATCCTAACGAAACATAATACCCCTGCGCTTTAACTACATCTTTAAAATACACACCACTCCAGTCGAACATACAGCCCTCGCAACTAAGGCAGCAAAAACCAATAACGCCCAGCTTTATTAAAAGCTTTTCAGGTTTTTTAATATTACGTACCGAGCCGGCGGCTTTGCTGGTGGCGGTGTACAATAAATATTTTGCAGCAAACAATTCTGCAACAATTACAAAAGCAGCAATAATCCAGAAATGTATATACGGTGTTAACTGCAATTGCATCATTAATGCACCAATTAAAGCACCTGTAAACCCCGATACACTCCATACACCATGAAAGGAAGACATGATGGTACGGCCATAT
>JAYVJU010000035.1:0-52592 GCA_043769035.1 Ferruginibacter sp. | reverse complement strand
CATCATCCTGGCCCCCATCGGGTTACCCATACCATATTTTGCTGCAGCTTCTGCATCTATTTTTCTTATTTCGGGGTGGTTTACTAAACCCAGGTAGTTATTCAGGCTCCACACCAATACATCTTTATCCCTGAATTTCATGTGTGGGCCCAGTTCGCCTTCTAACTTTGGAAATGCAAAATAGCCATGAGCCCTGTCCATATGCTGGCCAATAGGGCCGCCATCTTTTACTAATTTTTCAAAAACGTCCATAGTAATAATTGATAATAAAATAATGTGGCAAAAATACAGCAATTGATGGTTTATTCAAAACGGTATAAATGGCTGTAAATCCTCCGGGGCTTAACAAAAATGTAGTGTGGCAACAGTATCTTTACAAAAATTTATAAAATGCGCCGTAAGTCTGTATTGTTCTTTGCTTTTTTAATATTTAGCCTTGTTGGTTTTTCGCAGAGCCTACCCCACCAAACCGGGGTGGCAAGGCCTAAGCTGGTAGTAGGGTTGGTGGTTGACCAAATGCGTTGGGATTATTTATACCGCTACAGTGACCTGTATGGCAGTGGTGGTTTTAAAAGATTATTGAAAGAAGGGTTTTCATCAGAAAATAATTTTATACCCTACATGCCTACTTATACTGCTGTTGGCCATAGCTGTATTTATACTGGCAGTGTACCGGCAATAACCGGTATTGTAGGTAATAACTGGTACGACAAAACGGCTGGTAAAAATGTGTATTGTACCGACGACTCTACCGTAAGCACAGTGGGTAATAATGGTAAGGCGGGTAAAATGAGCACGGCCAATATGTGGACTACAACTATTACAGACGAGTTAAGGTTAAGTACCAATTTTAAAAGTAAAGTAATTGGTATTGCTTTAAAAGACCGTGGTGCAATCTTGCCTGCAGGTCACAGTGCTAATGCGGCTTACTGGTACGATGGCGGCAAATGGATAAGCAGTACACATTATATGGATGCATTACCGGGCTGGGTAAATAAATTTAATGATAAAGATGTGGCGGGGGAGTATATGAAAACTGACTGGAATACTTTATTGCCGATAGAAAAATATGATTTAAGCACCGTGGACGATAAGCCTTACGAAACCAGTATTAAGGGAGAAAAAACGGTTACTTTTCCGCACAAACTTTCTGCTATTGATGCTGCCAATAAATACGAATCTTTCCGCACCACACCATTTGCTAATACTTTTACTTTTGATTTTGCAAAAGCAGCTATTGAAAGCGAACGGCTGGGAAAAAATACAGTAACCGATTTTTTAGCCGTAAGTATTTCGTCAACCGATTATGTGGGGCATAGCTTTGGCCCCAATTCTATAGAAATTGAAGACACTTATTTGCGCCTTGATAAAGACATTGAAAGTTTTTTAAACTATCTGGATAAAACTGTTGGCAAAGGTAATTACACTTTGTTTTTATCTGCCGACCATGGTGTAGCACATGTACCCGCTTTTTTAAAGGAACATAAAATACCTGCCGGTACTTTTGATGATGCAGATATTTTAAAAGAGCTGAATCAAAAGATAGAAGAAAAGTTTGCAGTAAAAACTGCCATAAAAACAGTGATGAATTACCAGGTGTATTTAAATGATAAAAATATTGCGGAGCAAAATAAATCTAAGGATGAGATCATTGATTTTGTAATTGATCGTTTAAAAGAAAAAGATTTTATCATCAATGCTTTTGAGCTGGATGAAGTGATGGAAGCGGCATTGCCTGCGCCGCAAAGGGAGATGATGATAAATGGTTATAATCCCAAACGCAGCGGCGACATAGAATTTACTTTTAAATCGGGCTATTTTGATGGCGGAGTAAAAGGGACTACCCATGGCTTATGGAATCCTTACGATGCACACATCCCTTGCGTATTTTTTGGCTGGGGGGTTAAACCAGGTAAAACCAACCGGGAAACCTATATGACAGATATTGCACCAACACTGGCAGCATTACTGCATATTCAAATGCCAAGTGGCAGTGTGGGAAAAGTGATAACAGAACTTATAAAATAAATAAAGAAGCCCCTTAAAACAGGGGCTTCTTTTATTGAGGTAAAAAATCTTCTCTCACCGGGCTAAAGCTGTCAATTAATACACCTGCCTGTAAGCAAACTACACCATGCATGGCGTTTGGCGGTATATAAAATCCATCACCGGCGTTAATTATTTTTATTTCGTTGTCAATTGTAACTTCAAAACTTCCGCTTTCAACATAAGTTGCCTGTGTGTGAAGGTGCTGGTGCAGTGTACCAATAGCGCCCTGCTCAAATTTTACTTTTACTACCATCAGCTTATCATCAAAGCCAAATATTTGCCTTTTAATACCGCTACCCAAATCTTCCCAGGGCATTTCATTCTCTATTTGAAATAAATTGCTTTGTGCCATATTAAATTATTTAGTTGCTGCCAAGATAACAAAAAGTACATATTAAAATATCAGTTTGTACTTTTTGTTGCCCTGCACCGGCATTTTTAGAACCATTTAATACTTGGTTAAACTTATTACGCAGCAGATTGGTTTTTAAATCCAGGAATGGAAATTACTAATACCCCGTCACGGGTACAGTAGCAGGCTCATTGGTAGGTATCTTGAAAAACCTGGTCTGCTATAAAAAGTAAGGAATATAGAATACTTCAACAACGTATTAAAGATTTGATAACATTTAGTGGTGTGTACCAGGTAATCAGGCAAGGTAACTATGTTAAGAATTCTTTAAACCGGTAAAAATTACAAAATAACCGGTTACATATTTGCAGTTACGGTAACAATAATTAAAATACTAAACAAGAAAAATTTTATGAATAATATCTCCCATTGCATTAAAAAATTAATATTGTTGACATTATTGTTTTTCATTTCGCTCTATGTAAATGCACAAAGTGAATGGTTAAACTGGAATGGAATAATAGTATCGGGTGCATTAACAAAAAAGGTAGGTGCAAAAATTAGCCATACAAGGGCTTATAATTTAAGTCAACAATACCAAAATGTATTTAACCAAAGCCAGTTTCAATTAGCTTATGAAATAAATAAAAAATGGGATGTGCAGGCAGGGCTTCAGCTAATAGCTTCCCCCGATACAAGTGATACCAGAAAAAGAATATTCACCAGGGTGTCTTATAATTCACGGTTATCAAAAAAAATAAACTTGCTGAATTCTATACGTTTCGAAACCAATTCAAAAAATGAAAACCGCTTCAGGCAAAGAATAATTTTTACCGCACGTTTGGGGTTAAGAAAGCGATTGGAGTTTTTAAATCTTGCCCCTTCTGTGGCTTATTCAATTTTTTATAATATTGGCGGTAACCCAATAAGGTATTATGATAAAGATGCTCAATTAGTTGCAAGGCAAACACCAGATGGCTTTCACCGCAGCAGGCTTATCATTAACCTTAATTCAAAAATTTCCCGACATCTAAGTGTAAGTATGTTTTATATGCGCCAGCAGGAGTTTAATTTTCTTGTTGCAGATACCCGGAAAATGAATGTGTATGACCCTTTGCGAAACCGTATTTTAAGACCATTTAATAATTACAATACGCTTGGACTTAATTTGCAAATTAACCTTGACCCTTTTATAAAAAAATAAATTCATTTCATTTACTAAAAATAAAACTATGGAAAAGAGAATAAAAAAATCTTACATCTGCCGTGATATTAACGATTACTTTATTGATGAAAATATTTGCAAAATGCAAATACCCAAAGTTGGCGACATTGCAATTTTTGAAATACTAAGTATAGGAAAGCATAGCAATATACAGGCTGCAGATAAAAGAAATACGGGTATTTATCCAGGAGACTACATAATGGCAGCATTTGGTACCCGTTACGCTACAGAACAGTTTGAGGGGTATGTGCCTAAGGAACCAGTAAGTGAATGCCATATTTTGGGAGCTGGGGGAACCGTGGGGATTATACATAGTATGCATAGCAAGTTTAGCAATATTGGGCCCACCCGATTAAAAATAATTGGGTATGCTGTTGACAGGAGTGGAGCTGTTTTAAATACAAAATGGATTAAGCATGAAAAGATGTTGCCTTACACCGGTGTAATGCAATCACTTACACGTATCATTCTTTCAGTGGGCTCGTCAATGGATAGCGGCAAAACTACAACAGCAGCACACCTGGTACGGGGCTTAAAAAAGCAAGGCATGACGACAGGGTTTATAAAATTAACCGGCACAGTTTACACAAAAGACTGCGATTTAAATTATGACCACGGTGCGGATGATGTTACAGATTTTGGTGCAATGGGATTTCCATCAACGTATATGTGTAACACTGAAGAATTACTTTGCCTGCATGAAACTTTACTACAACAAATTAATGCAAACGAACTGGATTATGTTGTGATTGAAATTGCAGACGGGATTTATCAACGGGAAACAGAAATGCTGCTTACCAATTCAAAATTTATGAGTGGAATAGATGCTGTAATTTTTTCGGCAGGCGACAGCCTTGCTGCTGTTCAGGGTGTAAAGGCATTACATGACATGCATATTATTCCAACAGCGCTTTGTGGTTTGTTTACTGCCAGCCCGTTGTTAGTAAGAGAAGTAAAAAGTAAAATCCATATCCCAATATTCACCATTGAGCAATTAGCTGGTGGAGAAATAACCAACCTGATTGAACAGCCGCTTGGTGTGCTTGCATGAGAAAAGCTTATACATCAAAAATTTGATGTTCAAATCAGATGTAACGGGGCTGTTTTATAACAGCCCTCTCTACTTTTTAACTTTATTTAAAATAACGGGGCATGTTTAAAGAAAAAATATGGTGGCCTTTTGCAAAGCAGCATTACCAACGGATAATATTAATTATTGTGCTGGGGCTTTTAACCAGCTACTTTACACTGCTGCTGCCATTAAGTATAGGCAAGTATATGGAAATTATTTCAGGAGGAGGTAACGGTAAAACAAAAGCACTTCAGTTGCTTGGGATAAATTTGCCTTCAGACCTGATGTTGTTTTTTATTTTCTTTTTAAGCATCCTTCTTCTAAAATTCTTCAGCAGCTGGATGCAGCAATACCTATCGGCACTTATTGGAGAAGCTTTTGCCGCCAGCCTCAGGAAAATAGTTTTTACAGCACAGCTAAGTATGAAAGAAAAAGGAGCAATGCAGCCGCCTTCTCTTCTTGCTTATACTACCGAGTCAAAGGTGCTTCAGCAATTATTGATTAAGGGTGTAACAGGTTTAGTAAAAGATGTTTTGTTTCTCGTAATGTCATTATATGTGTTATTCTCACTTAATGTACAGCTTAGCCTGGCGGTTGTATTTTCCATATTACTGTTTTGGTTTGTACAGCGCTGGCATAGCCGTAAACATGTAGCTGTTTATGCAGAAAAGAGGAAGATGCAGGGCTCGTTACTAAACTTTGTTACAAGAATATTAACGGGTGATGCGGTTGAAAAAAACAGCACCAAAAATACATTTGAAAAAAAAGCAACAAAACTTAAGCTGGCACTTAAGAACTATTGTTTAAAAAAAACTATGCACAGAGCACTTGCGCCTTTTATGCTTTATTGCATGCTGGCTTTTATTATGGTATTAATAGCAATAGATGTAAACCGTAACGAATTACAAAAGCCTGATGTAATTGCTTATATACTTTTGTTAATGACTATGTTTCCCACCATTCGTAATATCATTAAAGTTGAATACGTGTGGATGCAGGGAGAATTGTCGGCAAAAAAAATTAATAAAATAACGAACGGCAGTGCTGAACCAAATATTGCAGACAAGCAACAAGATGCGGTGCCTGTTTTTACTCCGGTTGTGTAACGTTTAACTGCCTGTAAATAATATTTTTTAGAGCTTACAGTCTGTAATATTTATAACATTTAACTCGTGAAAAAAAGTAGAAGAAAAAATAAATAATGTTTGTACTAATGTTAGCCGTTGAACTACAGTCGATAAAATCAACAATAAAAAAGGAGAAAACAGTTCAAAACTGAATTCTCCCTTTTTGTTGCCCTGCACGGACATTTTTCGAACCATTTTATACCTGATTTAACCAGACTTGCGAATCTTTTAACGGCTTAAAGATTCTGAAAGTCTATTTATTTATTTGATATGAAGCATTTAACAACAGTAAAATCAATAGCATGATACCAGATAAAACTATCTCGAATTTATCCGCACTTTGAAGCAGGAAATTAGTAACAGCCGGTATCAGGCTGCCCGGCTGGCCAACCGGGAGTAATTGTCCTTGTATTATAAAACTGGCGGTATGCTTTCAGAAAATTTTTTCCCGGTCATAATCTTTTATAAGCTGGCTGAAATCCTGGATGGCGAGAGTAGTAGCCACATTATTGCTCCCTGCTGTTGCAATGAGGCTGTTAAAGTTGTAGAAATAGATAGTAGGAAATTAATCAAATACCAATTTGTCATTATCATATTGCAATACTCCTGCAATAATGAAGGAATAACCATCACCATTTATATCTTCTGCCATACTTATTATTTAACCATACAAAGCATCAATTACACTGTAACAGTCCGGTTTGCTGTGCTGCTCAAATGGGGGGGGCTATGGTTATTATATTTGCAGCAAAGGCAGCGTTGCCAATAATATTAAACACATGGTCATTTTGTGATAATAAAATTCCGACCGCTATAGAAATTAATATCCTTTTTAAGTGTTAGTTCTTAATTATGGCCAAAGCTGTATATGCTGATAAGAAAACTATACTGTCTTTTTTGGCAGTTCCTTTTACTGACAACAAAAGTGTAAACTATATTATAAAACAGGATGTAAAAAGATTTCACGGAATAAGAAGGTTAATATAATATTCATTTGATTACCATTTATGTTTTGGTAAAGTATTACTCTTATACTATAAAAAGGCTTGTGCGCCGATTATTTTTCCTGATAAGAAAAAACCAACTCTTAAATCAATTGTTGCCGGTATTAGATTGATAGCATTTTGTACAAGCATTAACAATGCAAAAAAATCAACGCCTTGACTTATATAAAAATGAGAGTAAAGCCCTTAAAACTCATGCAATAATTTGGTTCAACTTATTGTACAAATAAATATGTTGCTAAAGTTTGATACAGTTATACCTCATTTTTGCACCTTCCGTTACCTCAAGCTTGTATCATAATTTTATATTTATGGAGTATTCATTAAGCATCGTTATTTAAAAAGCTGCAAAAAAAATTAGCTATAATTATTAACTGATGTTTTAAAAAATGAAAGTTAGATTATGAATAAACATATTTTTAGTTTACTCCTTTTGTTTTCTTCAATAAGCTACCTAACAGCACAAACAAAGTTGCCTTTTTTGTTTAGTGATAATATGGTATTGCAACAGCTGCAATCAGTATCTATTTGGGGTATGGACAATCCCAATGTAAAAGTAGTGGTGGAAGGAAGCTGGGGTAAATCAACAAATACAATTACTGATGAAAACGGCAAATGGAAATTAAAACTTGCTACACCGGCTGCTGGCGGCCCTTATACTGTTACAGTTAAAGGGAGTAAAAAACTGGTGTTAAAAAATGTGTTGATTGGTGAGGTATGGTTTTGCTCCGGGCAGTCAAATATGGAGATGCCGGTAAAGGGATATATGAATCAACCGGTTGTTGGCAGCAATGAAGCCATATTAAATTCAGCAAACGATAAAATACATTTTCTTAATACACCTCGTGGTGCCAGTTTAACGCCGTTATATGATTTAAAGAGTGAGTGGAAAGCTGCATTACCTGCCACAACAGGAAACATAAGTGCAACCGCTTATTTTTTTGCAAAAAAACTGCAAGCGGTTTTGGGGGTACCTATTGGTATTATTCATTCTTCGTGGGGTGCTTCAAAAATTGAAAGCTGGATGGATGTTGAAAGCTTAAGAGGATTTAAATATAATACTGTACCTGACACATTGCCCGCAAAAGAACCACAAACAAAACCTACACTCATGTACAATTCGTTATTAAATCCGTATATTGGTTATACAATGAAAGGTGTTATCTGGTATCAGGGTGAGTCAAACCGTTCCAATGCTGATGAGTACCTTGGATTGTTTACATCAATGATTAAACTATGGCGCTCCAAATGGCAACAGGGCGATTTTTCATTTTACTTTGTTCAAATAGCACCACATGAAACTAAAAATCTGAATGCTGCTTTTTTGCGTGAAGCACAACTTAAAACGATGCAAACAGTTACAAATACTGGTATGGCAGTTACTATGGATATTGGAGAATCCAATCTAATACACCCATCTCAAAAAGAACCGGTTGGTAACAGGCTTGCCTATTGGGCACTTGCTAAAGATTATAATATCAGCGGTATTGCATTCAGCGGTCCTGTATTTAAAAAAATAGAAAAAACAGAAGATAACAAAATGATACTGGCTTTTGATTATGCTGAAATGGGTTTAACCAGTTTTGGAAAACAACTCACCGATTTTGAAATAGCTGGAGAAGATAAAATTTTTTACGCTGCACAGGCAAAGATTGTTAATGATAAAAGGGGAAGCTTACTCGTATGGAATGATGATATAAAAAAGCCTGTATCTGTTCGCTATGCCTTTAAAAGCTGGGCTCAGGGTTGCCTGTTTAATACGCAAGGATTACCAGCTTCTTCTTTCAGAACAGATGATTGGTAATGCACTATTACATGAGGACTTATACTTTGATGATGAGATTTTCTGAATAACAGAATGATTATTCTATCTCTTGACCAAATGATTTGAATGGAATACCCCCCATTATTGAAAAGCTTTTTTTGCCTTTTTTAAACTGTTCCAATTAGCTTTAAATAGTTAATAGTGTGGATTTGCAGTTATGGAATCAATCACACTTTCTGCTTAATTTATATTAATCATCAGCTCAAATGAAAATAAAAAAAATAATTTTTTTCTTTTTCTTGCTTAGTTTTTGCCATTCGTTGTGGGCAACCAACTATTATATTAACGTAGTTGCGGGCAATGATGCAAACAAAGGAACCAGTAAAACAACTGCATGGAAATCAGTTCTGCCAATTACAACTATTCAACTACAGCCGGGAGATTCTGTGCTGTTTGCCACCGGGCAACAGTTTACAGGTATGTTGTCAATTGTAAATAGTAAAGGCCTGTTGCATCATCCGGTGGTAATCAGTAGTTATACATATAAGGGAAGTAAGGTTAAACCAGTTTTAGATGCTGGTACGGAATTGAATGCATTACTCATTCAAAATTCTTCTTTTATAATAGTAAGCGGTATTGAATTTACTGCCACCCGGCCTTATGTAAACAACAGTTTAACCAAAGCAGCAGATATGCGCTGCGGCGTTCTTGTTGAAGTAACAAAAGATGAAGTGTTTGAACAGATACAATTGCATAATGTGTTGGTGCATGATGTGTATTATAATCCTGCCGGGTTTAAACGTTCCGCTACCGAAGTAAAATCAGCCAATGGTACACAGAGTTATGGTTGGGGAATCCGTGTCATCAACAATACAAAAACTGGACAGCTCAAAAATATAAAGATACTGAAGAGTGAAGTGTTTAATGTAAGTCATACGGGTATAAAAGCTACTGCTGTTGTAAACGGCATTCAACAGTTGGAAATTGCTGAATGCAAGGTGTCACAAACAGGAGGGCCGGGTATGCAGTTCTCAGGTGTATCAGGTGGTAATATTCATCATAACGAAATTAATCGTTCCGGTTCAACAGCCGACAGCAGAAACTGGGGCCGGGGTAGCGGATTATGGACATGGAGTTGCAGCAATATTCTCATTGAACATAATCGTTTTGAAAATGCAAACGGCCCCGGTGATTCTGCAGGTGTGCATATTGATTATAATTGTAACGATGTGGTAGTGCAGTACAACCTCAGTGCAAATAATGCCGGTGGTTTCTGCGAAATTTTAGGCAATAATTATAATTGTGCATACCGTTATAACATCAGTATTAATGATGGCTTCAGAATAAAAGGTGAAAACGGTGCTTTCCAGGAAGGAAAAATTTTCTGGCTAAGCGGTTACCAGGGGGATCAAAAGAAAAATGCAGGTCCGTACAACAGCTATTTCTATAACAACACAATTTATGTTGCTGCCAACATTATTCCGAAGATAGCAGTGAGCAGCAGTGCAGATGGAGTACTCATTGCTAATAATATTTTTTATTTCGAAACAGCTGCTCAAACTGTTGCCGGCGATCAGAAGAAAAAAGAAGTGGATGTGGATGGTGTGCCGAATGTTGTATTTGCCAATAATCTTTTTTTGCGTGCTGATAACTGGCCATCTGATATTCCACTGCAGGATTCTATGCCAATCATTGGCGATCCGTTGTTTAAAAACAAAGGAGGGGTATTTGTAAAAGATTATTTGCCTGCGAATAAAAATCTGATTCAGAATAAGAGTATATCTATTCTGCCAATTCCAAAAGATACAATTGGTGTTAGGATAGGATTGAAAGTTGAGCATGATATTTTAGGAAATCCTGTTCAGGGAAAACCAGACATCGGCGCAATTGAATTAAGTGACGAGAAAAAGAATTTATTTTAAACAATAACCAGTGAACAGAAGAAGTATTCGAAGAATTGTAATAGGATTATCTGCAATCTTGCTGATTGTAACGGCCAGGGCATTTACAAAAAAATCAAAACAGGGAATAGTTATCAATCAGGACAGGCCAAACGTTATTATAATTCTTACCGATGATCAGGGTTATGCTGATGTTGGTTTTAATGGTTGTAAAGATATTCACACACCTAACATCGATCGGATTGCAAAAAACGGAGTTGTGTTTACCAATGGTTATGTGAGTTATGCTGTTTGTGCCCCAAGCCGTGCAGGTTTAATTACCGGTCGTTACCAGGATCGTTTTGGTTACGGCCGCAATCCTTTGTACAAGCCGTTTGATCCGGAAGTGGGTGTTTCATTAAATGAACAAATGTTGCCGGAGCTTCTGCAAAAATCCGGTTACAATACAATGGGAATCGGTAAATGGCATCTGGGTACGCATCAACAGTTTCGTCCATGGAAACGTGGCTTCAACGAGTTCTTTGGATTCCTTGGTGGTGGTCATCGTTACTTTCCAAGTGAATATAACATTGCCCACCAGGATAGTGCTAAAGATGAAGGACAAAGCTATCGCACCAAACTGATCAGGAATGAAACCGTTGTTGAAGAGTCAGATTATCTTACGGATGTATTGTCTCGTGAAGGAGTTTCTTTTATTGAACGGAATCAGCAGCAACCGTTTTTTCTGTACTTAGCTTACAATGCACCACATAGCCCTTTGCAGGCTCCGGAAAAATATCTCAGCCGTTTTAATCATATACAGGATCCAAAACGTAAAACATATGCTGCAATGGTGAGTGCAGTAGATGATGGCGTTGGTTTAATATTGAATAAACTGGAGCAATTGAACATCTCAGAAAATACAATCGTCATTTTTCTTTCTGACAATGGAGGGCCCGAAAATGATAACGCCAGTAATAACGGACAGCTCCGTGGTACTAAAGGAAGTTTATACAAAGGCGGCATCAGGGTTCCGTTTGCGATGCAATGGTCAAAACAAATAAAGGCAAATACAGTTTATCATCAACCCGTTATTTCGTTAGACATTTTTGCAACAGTTGCAGCCAACGTGCATGGAATAGCAGCACCTGAGAATAAATTAGATGGTGTTGATCTCTTACCATTTGTGAAAGAGATAAAAAAAGAAGCACCGCATGAATTTTTGTTCTGGCGACAATATGATCAAAAGAATTATGCAGTTGTCCATGCATCGGGTTTTAAAGAAGTGATCATAAGAGATACGGGGTTCAGCATGTACAATCTCAAAACAGATATTGGTGAGCAGTTGAACACAGTTGAAAAAAATAAAGAATTGTTTCAACGAATGGAACAGGAACTAAAGAAATGGGAGGCTGCAACTATTCCACCTGCTTTTTATGGGTTAAACCAGGAAGAATTGTATAAACGTGAAAAGAAATCACAATAACACAAAAAGTAATTTAATTGTGTAAGGTCCCCGGTTTGGGATAGGGCGCATTCATAACTTAACAACATTTGATGGATAATTGAAAAGTACAGGTGCAAAACAGCTAAGAATTCACAAAATTCTGTTTAAGAAAACCGGCACTTACAACCTTATAAATAGCACAACAGGATGATTACAAAACACAAAAGTGGGAATATTGAAAAAAACAGCCAACGTTTGAATATAAAACTTGCAGTAATTTATTTTTTGCTGGTGGGTTTATTTATAGCGTTGTTAGTATTTTTATAGTTGTTCTGTAACAAGGTTTTAAAATTCTCCGACTTACATGAAATTCATCTAAATTGTAAGTTTGAGTTAACGATTAATTTAGAAACGTTTTGTTTGCCTGTAAAAAAAAGTATTGTTGCCTGATTCTTCTGCTTGAGATCGCTGTTGCCGGATATTCGCAACAAGCCAGTTCCTTTATCAGCATTTCAGAGGAGTTAGTGAATAATGAAGTTACTTCCATTATTCAGGATAAGAATGGCTTCATGTGGTTTGGTACAAGAGGCGGATTGCAGCGCTTTGATGGGTATGAAATGAAATTGCTCAAGAATGATTTTGGAAAGGGTAGTAACCTGTTAAGTCAATCAATCGAGGTATTACAGAGTGGAAAGCAGAGTAATATCTGGATTGGTACAAAGTCGGGTGGATTAAGTGGCTATGATTTAAAGACCGGTATTATATCGAACTATCCAAATAATAATCCCAGCAATACAGGTTTTAATGCAGATTATATTCTTTCGATATTAGATACAGACAGTGAAAAATTATTCATCGGTACATGGAAAGGTTTTCAATACCTGAATAAAAAAACAGGTGAATACAAAATACTCAACAGCGTTTGGAAAACCTTTGATGTACTGCCCGACGGCAATGACGGCTACTGGCTGGCTACAAATAGCGGTTTAAAACACATCAATCAAAACCTTACAACTACTGCTTCATACAATTTTGGTATAAGGGATATCAACATCACATCTATTGTGAATGACAAAGCCAATAACTGTTTATGGCTGGGCACATGGAATGAAGGCTTGTTTCGTTTCAATCTATCTACAAAAGAGTTTAAGAATTACCGTAATCAAAAGAATAATGCAGCTTCTTTAAGTTCGAATAATACCTACCGTATTTTTTTGGATTCAAAAGGTACTTTATGGGTTGGAACATGGGGTGGAGGATTAAGCCGTTTTGACCGGACAACAGAAAGGTTTGAAAAAATACATTTAAATATCCCCGGTTTATTTACAAATGATAATCAGATCATCTTAACCATACAGGAAGATCCTTCGGGTTTGTTATGGATCGGAACCGACGGGACAGGAGTGTTTAAATTTGATCTGAAACAAAAAAAATTTTCCAACATTGGCTATGAAAATTCACGCAGCCCTCTTTTAGGAAGCACCCATGTCATTTCTGTATATGTAGATCCTTTTAATAAACTTTGGCTGGGCACTAAAGGTGGTGGCATACAATATTCAACTGATTGGAAAACATTCACCCATATTAATATTGATGCAAACGAAGTAAATAATCCTTCGGCTTTGCCTTATGTAAGCCGTTCGTTTCTACAGGATGGTAATTATTTGTGGGTTGGTACAAATAGAGGATTGATTCGTATTTATAACTCCGCACTGAAACCACGGGTTGCTGATATTTTTGAACCTAACCAGCTAAATCCCACTTTCATCAGTGTAAGAAAAGCTACTCAAATTGCAAAAGATTCTTCCGGCAGAATATGGATTGGAACTCAGGAAAACGGGCTCAGTTATATTTCCGGGTTTGATAAAAAGAATCAGCCGGTTTTTAAAAACTATCAACCTGCGTATGGCGTAAAAGGTGCTTTGCAAAACGAACGGGTGAGTTGCCTGTTGGTTGATTCGAAAAAAAGATTGTGGATAGGAACTTATAAAGGACTTCATTTGTATCAGCCATCAACAGATAAGTTCCAGGTATTTATTCAATCTGAAGAATCTAAAAATTCAATCAGTAACAACACCATTCTTTGTATGGCCGAAGATAAGTTTGGAAATATTTGGGCAGGCACACAATATGGATTAAATAAAATTTCCGGTTATGATGGCAGCAAATTAAATGTAACAGGTTATACCACAAAAGAAGGGCTTCCCAGCGATTATATTCACGCTGTTATTCCTGATGATACAGGAAATATCTGGGCCAGCACCAATAAAGGTATCGTCCGCTTTAATCAGCGTAATAATTCCTTTGCTGTTTTTGATAAACGGGATGCTGTTCAGTCAAATGTTTTTTCTGAAAACGCATGGTGTAAAGATAAAAACGGTCAACTTTTTTTTGGCGGACTGGAAGGGCTTACTTATTTCAGGCCAGACAGTATTCGTATTAATCAGTTTCATCCGCCTGTTTATTTCACAAACCTTACCATCAATAATGAATCTTATGAATTTGGCAAACAAAAAGAAGTTAGTTCGGTACTTAACCGGCCTTTTTACGAAACAGAAAGCATCACATTAAACTATAAAGAAAATATTTTTTCTATTGAATTTGCAGCACTTGACTATCATGCACCAGATAAAAACGAGTATATGTATATGCTGGTAGGGTTTAATAAGGAATGGGTTTATACCGGCAATAAGCGTATGGTTTCATTTACCAATTTAAAACCGGGTACATATAATTTAAAAGTAAAAGCTACTAACAGCGATAAAATATTGAACCCTGTACCGCATGAATTAAAGATTATCATACTGCCGCCGCCATGGAAAACATGGTGGGCTTATACCGTTTATGTTTTAATTTTTATTTTTCTTCTTTGGCTTACCAGGCATTTAGGTTTGCGGCAGGTGGCATTAAAAAATCAACTGGTATTTACAAAAATGGCCCGGCAGCAGGAAAATAAATTGGCTGATTTTAAAGAACGGCTGTTTACAAATATTTCTCATGAGTTTCGTACACCACTTACACTTATTCTTGGGCCATTAGAAGATTTACTGCAACGTAAAAAAGCCGAAGCCACTGTTGAGAAAAGTTTACGGTTAATTCAAAAACAATCCAAACGTTTGCTGCGGATGGTGAATCAATTGCTCGATTATCAAAAGTCTGAGGCAGGAAGTTTGAAACTGATGCTTCAGCCGGGTGAACTGGTTAGTTTCTGCAGCGATATATTTTCACTTTTTAAAGATGAAGCTGACAGGCGGGATATGAAATACACATTTCATACACAGGAAAAATTTATTTCGTTTGTATTTGATTCTAATAAACTGGAAATTATTGTTTTTAATGTGCTGGCTAATGCGTTTAAGTTTACACCTGATGGTGAAACGATTAGAATGGAGATATGCAGGCATGCTGATAAGAGTTGTGAAATAAAAATAATTGATACCGGCAAAGGGATTCCCGAAGGTGAAAGGGATAAAATTTTTGACAGGTTTTACCGGGGTAAGGAAAATGATATTACTGCAGTTTCAGGTACAGGTATTGGTTTGTCGTTTGTGAAAGAACTGATTGAATTGCATGGTGGTACCATTACGACACAGGGGAACGAAGTAAAGGGTACTATAGTTATAATTACGCTTCCTTATACAGATTTTACAGAAAAGTATACCGCAGTAGCCGAGCATTTGCGCCTCAATCAACAATTAAATGAAACAAACTTAAATGCAAAAGTCATGTCAGAAGTAAATGAGCAACAAAACCCCGAAATGGAGCAACCCATTATTCTTGTAGTGGAAGATGAAGCTGATATTCAGCAATACGTTTATGAAATTTTATCACCATCGTTTAAAGTAATTACTGCTTCCAATGGTAAAGCAGGATTAGCGAAGGCTCTTGAAATTATTCCTGATTTAATTGTGAGTGATATAATGATGCCAGAGATGGATGGTATTGAATTGTGCCGTTCATTAAAATCTCATAAAGACACATCGCATATCCCTGTAATTCTTTTAACGGCCTTATCCGATATGGCGCATCATGTACAAGGTATACAAGAAGGTGCAGATGTGTATTTACCAAAACCATTCAACTCACAACTGTTATTGGTACATATACATAACCTTATTAATTCCCGTAACAAGTTAAAAGAACTATATGCTAAAAGAATTTTACTGGGAACAGGCAGTTTTGAAATAAAAACCTATGAAGAAGAATTTCTTTTCAAACTTATGAAACTGGTGGAGGAAAATATTTCCAACAGTGATTTCAGTAATGATGATTTAGCTAATTTAATGTTTATGAGCCGTTCTACATTTTACCGTAAACTAAAAACTGTAACCGGAATGTCTGGTAACGAATTTATAAGAACCTCCAGGCTAAACTATGCATCTAAGCTTTTGCAAAGTGGTAATTATTCAATAACAGAGGCTGCGTATGAAGCAGGGTTTAACGATATTAAGTATTTTAGAAAACGTTTTCAGGATCAGTTTGGCGTTTCACCATCTGAATACAAAAAGTAAACGAAAGCTTATTTGCTTATTCATGCTACTGCCTTATTCTTTTTTTGCCGGTTGTTTCACCCTTTCATTTATATATTACGAAAGGGGTAAGTAAACAAAGTCAATCTTTTGTTTTTCTAATTACAGGTAACTGCTTCATCCAAATTATTGCTTCTTGCTACAAATCCCCCCCTTTTTAGCGCAAACTGTAACCGTTCAAAAAAAACATTCACAATACATTTACTTAGAAAAAATTTTAACAGCACAGCCATTTGTATTTACTGTTTTACTGATTGCTAAATAGTCTTCAAAAAAAATGATTACGGAACTTCCTGTATTGAAACGTGCATTAAAGGTTGAGAATATTGAGGCCGACCTGGTTATTATTGGCGGTGGCCTTGCAGGCATTTGTTGTGCAATAACAGCGGCAAGGGCAAATATAAAAGTTGTGTTGGTGCAGGACAGGCCTGTGCTTGGTGGCAATGCTTCCAGCGAAGTTCGTTTGTGGGTGTTGGGTGCAACTTCGCACATGGGTAATAACAACCGCTGGGCACGTGAAGGCGGGGTAATTAATGAAATTTTATTGGAGAATGCATATCGGAATCCTGAAGGGAATGCATTGATTTTCGATACTATTTTGCTCGAAAAGGTAATAGTGGAGAAAAACATTATGTTGTTATTAAACACCGCTGTATATGATATTGAGAAAAAAGATGCTGATACAATAAAATCTGTAAAAGCATTTTGCCCGCAAAACTCCATTTCTTATAATTTACAGTCACCCTTATTTTGTGATGCCTCCGGCGATGGCATTGTTGGTTTCCTTGCAGGTGGCGCTTTTAGAATGGGAGCTGAATCAAAAAATGAATTTGGAGAAAAATTTGCTCCCTCTAAAGAATATGGCGAATTGCTGGGTCATTCTATTTATTTCTATTCAAAAGATACCGGCAGAAAAGTAAAATACGTTGCACCTTCTTTTGCAATTGATGTTTCAAAAGAAATTCCACGTTACAAAAGTTTTAATGCAAAAGATATTGGCTGCCGTTTATGGTGGATTGAATATGGAGGCAGGTTGGATACTGTACACGAAACAGAAGCAATTAAATGGCAATTATGGAAAGTGGTGTACGGTGTTTGGGATTACATTAAAAATTCAGGTAAATTTCCTGATGCAGAAAATCTTACGCTGGAATGGGTGGGCCATGTGCCCGGTAAACGAGAGAGCAGAAGATTTGAAGGTGATTATATGCTGAAACAACAGGATGTTATTGAGCAAACATTATTTACAGATGCTGTGGCATTTGGCGGCTGGAGTGTTGATCTTCACCCGGCAGACGGCGTGTTCAGTGAATTAAAAGGATGTAATCAATGGCATTCAAAAGGAGTTTATGGTATTCCTTACCGTTGTTACTATAGCCGCAATATCAATAATCTTTTTTTAGCAGGCCGCATTATCAGCGCCTCACATGTTGCATTTGGCTCTACAAGAGTAATGGCAACCTGTGCACATGGTGGGCAGGCAATTGCCTTGGCTGCAGCATTATGTAAAAAATATACTACGCTTCCAAAAACAGTTGGTGAGAAATACATCAGTGAATTGCAAACAGAGCTAATGAAAACAGGTCAGCATATTCCGGGGCTTCAATTAAAAGACCAGGATGATCTTGTACAAAAGGCACTGCGGATAGAAGCAAATTCAACCCTTTTACTGTCTGAAATTCCGCAATCTGGTGAATGGCAGCAATTAAAATATTCAACAGCACAAATGTTGCCTGTGGGCAAACATAAAATGCCGGCTATTACATTTTGGGCAAAATCACAGCAACCCACTTCGCTATCAGCACAACTGCGGCTGAGTTGTAAATCATTTAATCATACGCCGGACACAGTCATCGCTACCAAAGAACTTACAATTGAACAAGGCGAACATGAATATCAAATTGAATTTGATTATTTATTTCAGGAAGAGCAATATGCATTTATTTGTTTCATGAGTAATGCAGAAGTGGAACTGGCCGTAAGCGAAAAAAGAATTACCGGGCTCGTGTCTGTTTGCAATGCTGTTAATCCTGCTGTATCTAACTATGGAAAGCAGGAGCCAGCAGGTGATATAGGTGTGGACGGATTTGAATTCTGGTGCCCCCAGCGACGACCAGCCGGTAAAAATATTGCGATGAAAATTGAACCGGCATTAAACGCCTACTCACTGGAAAATTTAAGAAACGGATTGCAACGGCCCGTGAAGAGTACAAACGCATGGGTGGCTGATTATAAAAACAGCGATGCTGAAATAAAAATTGTTTGGAATGAAACACAAACCATTAATAAAGTAGAATTATTTTTTGATGCTGATTATGATCATCCGCTGGAATCGGTGCTGTTGCTAAACCCGGAAACAAAAATGGCTTTCTGTGCAGATGAAGTTAAAATTTACAATTGTAATAATGAACTGGTGGGTGAAATTTCAGGAAACTACCTGACACACCGCACTATCCATTTAGAGAAGCCTGTTAAAACACCGGAATTAAAAATAAAAATCTCCAATTCAGACAGAACGGCTCCGGTGTCTTTGTTTGAAGTAAGATGTTATTAAGCATGAAATGGAATAAACTCATATTAATACTCATAACGGTTGTTGCAACAGTTAGTGCAAAGTCGCAGGAAATATCCATGAATGGACAATGGAGTTTTGCATTAGACCCTCTCTCAAGAGGTGAAATAATGGGATGGGATCAACCCTGGAAGATTAATGAAAAAGACAGCACTAATGGTTATGCAGCAGAACGTTTTGATAAAGTAACAGTTCCACATTGCTGGAGTACAGATATACGTTACAATTTTGTTGGTAAGGCATGGTACAGAAAAGCATTCAAGCTTCCTGAAGATGCAAAGGATCAATTGATTCGGATACGATTTGAGGCCGTGTTTTATAAATGCCGCATTTTTATCAATGGAGAATTGGCTGCATATCACACAGGCGGCTACACTCCGTTTACAGTAAACATTACCAAACTTATTAAATACAGTGAGCTCAATTTTATTGCTGTAGAAGTTGATAATTCATGGACAGAATTAACCGTTCCCGGAGCAAGAATGGGTGATCATCCATCGGCACAGTTTTTTCCCTGGTATGAGTTTGGTGGAATTACAAGAGATGTAAGCCTGTTAATCACTAATAAAATCTCTATCAAAAATCAAAAAATTGAATCGACTCCAAATTTAAAAACAGGTAATGCAGAAGTAAAAATTATTACATGGGTTGAAAACAGATCACTCTCTGATGCGTCTGTAGTTGTTAAGCCTTCCATCACCAACCGAACAGCAGCGTTAAAGGTTACAACAGCTAATTCAAATGAAAAATCGGTAAATGTAAAATCCTTTACTACAGTAAAAATTATTCAGCAGTATCATTTGCCTGCAAATGAAGTAATGCTGTGGGATTTTGATAATCCAAATCTGTATGATGTTGTAACCAGCATCCAATCAGAAAATAAAATCATCAGTCAGTACGAAACATATTTTGGAATCAGGGAATTCAAAGCAGCGGGAACACAACTTCTTTTAAACGGAAATCCAATAAGAGTGGCTGGCAGTAACCGCCACTCTGATCATCCTGTATATGGTTCAACTGAACCTTCTGTACTTGCAAAGATTGATATGGAATTGCAGCGTAATGGCCACATGATTTTTGCAAGAATGAATCATACACCTGTAAGCAAGCATTTTTATAAATGGGCAGATGAGCATGGTTATTTAATGGTTGCAGAAACACCTAACTGGCAAATAAGTCCTGTGTTAATGGCTACCCAAAAAGTGAAAGATGATTTCATTTCACAAATGAAAGAAATGGTAGAAGCTTTTTGGAACAGCCCATCAGTGGTAGCGTACAGTACAGGCAATGAATATGCAAGCTGGACTCCTGAAGGCGATGAGTGGACGAGAGAACAATTTGAACAATACAGATTATTAGATACAACCAGGCTTTTAACTTTTGTAGCTATTGGTACTGCTGTAAATCCTGCTAATCTCAAATTGCCCCATGATGCTTTCAGGTATTGTGATTTTTTGAATTTCAATAACTATTCAGCTATAGAAGGTTTAGAAAAAAATATCAGTGCATTGCATACAAAATATCCTGACAAACCCATTTTTATAAGTGAAACCGGAATGCGTTCCGATGAAGTAAAGAATGAACAGGTAAGGATTGATCATTTAAAAGGCTTGATTGATGTGATTAACAGACATCCTTATGTAGTTGGTTTTTCTTACTGGAGTTTCAACGATTATCTCAGCCGTTTTGCAGGTACAAATAAAGATGGTTACAGGCCATGGGGTATTGTTGATGCTAATCGTAAACCAAGAGCATTGTATAAAGCATTTCAAAAAGAGTTATCACCTGTAACAGTTACTGTTCAAAAAAATAAAATCCTCATCACAGCAAAAAACGGCTTTCCTTCTTACAACATTACCAATCATATTTTGAAAATTATGGAAGGCGAAAAATTAATCAGCAGCTACCCTGTGTCAGAAATAAAACCGGGAAACGCTGTCGAAATAAATAGTAAGAAAGCAATTTTCAATAGCCGGATTGTGATAGAAAATAAAGGAGGCATTGTCATATTCGATAGTTTTTTGTAAACGATGGAATGAATTAAATCAATGGGCGAAAATAAGTAGTTGTTTAAAATGGTTAAGAAAATAAAAGGAATGCGCTGGTGGATTGTAGGGTTGCTGTTTACAGCTGCGGTGCTTAATTATATTGACAGGCAAACACTTTCTGCTTTGGCTCCTACTATTCAGAAAGACTTAGGAATGACTGATAGCGATTATGCCAACATCGTAAATATTTTCTTACTTGCATATACCATTGCTTACATCATTTCAGGAAGAATAGTAGATAAAATAGGCACCCGAGCCGGAACTTTTTTCTTTGTGGTTTGGTGGTCAATATCTAATATGCTTACAGCAGCGGCAAATGGAATTGCATCCCTGGGAGTTTATCGCTTTATGCTTGGATTGGGAGAAGCAGGTATATGGCCAGCTGCGTCCAAAGCTGTTTCTGAATGGTTCCCTGCAAAGCAAAGGGCCTTTGCAATTGGATTATATACCATGGGTGCCACCATTGGTGCTACTATTGCACCTTATATAGTGATACCTTTAGCAACTTATAGCTATGCAGATAAATTGCCTTCCGTTGCACATTGGTTAGGTCAGGGTACAGGTTGGAGATTGGCTTTTATCATTACTGGTTTTGTGGGGTTACTTTGGATTGTGCCATGGCTTTTGATTTACAGATCGCCACAAAAAAGTAAGCTCATCACAAAAGAGGAACTGAATTATATAGAACAGGATGATGAAGGCAATACAAAAAAACAAACAGCTACATCAGATACATGGTCATGGAAAAAAGTACTCACTTTTCGTGGCACCTGGTTGTTACTGCTTGCCCGGTTAATTACAGATCCTGTTTGGTATTTTTTCCAATTTTGGTTTCCAAAATATTTATCAGCAGAAAGGGATTTATCACAAAATGATTTAAAAATAACCTGGGTTATTTATGCAGCTGCCGGCATAGGCAGTTTGTTTGGCGGTTGGCTTTCGGGTCGCTTTATAAAAAATGGGAAACTGGCCGTTTCCAGCAGAATGAAGGTGATGTTGATTTGCGCCTGCATTATGCCGTTAGCTCCATTAATAAGCAGTGTTACAGGTTTGAGTTTGTCAATCATTGTTGCTGCAGCCGTTGTATTGGCTTCGTTGGCATGGCTCATCAATCTCAGTGCCATTATTGTTGATATAGTTCCCAGTCATTCTTTGGGTACAGTGTTTAGTATTGTTGCCGCAGGAAGTACAATCGGCGGAATCATTATGAATATGATTGTAGCCGCAATGGTAACAGGGCCATCAACAAAAGCGTCTGGCTTTTTAGATCAGGGCTTGCATGCAATATTGTCGCCGGTATTAGATATTGTTCAGGGTAAGGGTTATGCTTTTTGGTTTTTAATTATTGCGTTTTTGCATCCTGTTGGGTGGCTTCTTTTAAAATTTGGAGGCATAACCAAATTGCAACCATCAGAAAAAAAATAAACAAAGAATAGTACCAGTTTTATAAAAGAAACTAATAATAGTAAGCGTATGAAAGTAGTTTTTGCAACATGTTTAGCGGCCGTATTTTTTGTATTTAATTTTACAATTGTATCGGCACAATCAACAAAAAATCGTAAGCCAAATATTATTTTAATTTATACAGATGATTTGGGCTATGGCGATCTTAGTTGTTACGGCACATCCGCTATTGCAACACCTAATATGGATGCACTTGCAAAAAGCGGAACAAGATTTACCAACGCACATGCAACATCTGCTACCTGCACTCCTTCACGTTTTTCATTACTTACAGGTAAGTATGCATGGCGAAAACAGGGCACAGGCATTGCTCCTGGCGATGCTTCATTAATTATACCAGTTACCACAACCACACTACCGGGTATGTTGCAAAAAGCAGGTTACAATACGGCCGTTATTGGTAAATGGCATTTAGGCTTGGGCGATGAAAAAGGTATTGACTGGAATGAAAAAATAAAACCCGGCCCTGCAGAGATCGGTTTTAATTATTCCTTTTTAATTCCTGCAACCGGCGACAGAGTTCCTTGCGTATTTGTAGAAAACCAGCAGGTAATAAATTTAGATAAGAGTGATCCGATAAAAGTAAGTTATACCGGGCCCGTTGATTCCAATGCACCAACTGGTAAAAAAAATCCTGAACTATTAAAAATGCATCCTTCACACGGCCATGATATGACGATTGTAAATGGCATCAGTCGTATAGGATACATGACGGGTGGCACATCGGCACTTTGGAAAGATGAAGATTTTGCAGATGTACTTGTACAAAAAGCAAATGCATACATAAATGCACAAAAATCTAATCCCTTCTTCTTATATTTTTCTACGCATGATATACATGTGCCCCGTGTTGCACATGCACGTTTTGCCGGAAAGAGCGGAATGGGACCAAGAGGCGATGTATTGTTGCAACTGGATTGGACAGTGGGTGAAATCATATCCATTCTCAGAAAAAATAATTTATTAGAAAATACACTCATCATTTTTTCAAGTGATAATGGGCATGTAGTTGATGATGGTTATAAAGATGAAGCCGTTGAAAAATTGGGTAATCATAAGCCCGGTGGTATTTACCGTGGCGGCAAGTACAGTGCCTTTGAAGCAGGTACGAGAGTGCCTTTTATAGTGAGTTGGAAAGGGAAAATAAAACCCGGTACAACAAATAATGCGTTGTTCAGCCAGGTTGATTTGTATGCTTCGCTGGCAAAACTTGCTAGTGTAAAAGTAGAAGTAGGTCAGGCGCCTGATAGTAAAAACTATTTGCCTGTATTACTTAATCAAACAAATAAACCCCGTGAATTTTTAGTAGAGCAATCAATTAATTCAACATTATCATTATTGGTTGGCAACTGGAAGTATATTGGGCCATCTAAAGGTACAAAGATCAATAAGGATACAAATACAGAATTGGGAAATTCACCTGAGCCGCAACTATACAATTTAACAGATGACCCCGGTGAGACAAAAAATGTAGCTGCATCTTATCCCGGAAAAGTGAAGGAAATGCAAGCCTTACTTGTAAAAATAAAATCAGGCAGCAACTGAAAATGATCGTTTGATCCCATATCTAATTCAATTATCATTCACGAAATTATTATGATGCATACTTCAATAAAATATCTGCTTGTTACTGCTTGGAGTATGGCATTGATAATAACTACAGACGCACAACAGAACAAGAGTAAGCCCAACATCATTGTTATACTTGCTGATGATTTAGGTTGGAAAGATGTTTCATGTTATGGAAGTACATTTTATGAAACGCCCAATCTTGATGCATTGGCAGCAAAAGGTGTAAAGTTTACGAACAATTATACAACCAGTCCTGTTTGCAGCCCCACACGTTCCAGCATGATGACAGGAAAGAATCCAATCAATACAAAAGTTACAGACTGGATCAAAGGAAGGCAGGAAAACGGAATTGCAAAACCATTTGAAAAATTTATCACACCAGCTACTGCCTTTGAATTATCTCTCAATGAAAATACGCTTGCAGAACATGCATTAAAAAACGGCTATCAAACATTTTTTGCCGGTAAATGGCATTTAGGTGAAGAAGAAAAATACTGGCCTTTGAGTCAAGGATTTCAAACGAACATAGGTGGGTGGAGTAAAGGTGGCCCTGCAGGAAAAATAGATGACAGCACAGGCGGCTATTTCACTCCTTACAACAATCCTGCATTGCCCGATGGTAAGCCAGGTGAATACATTACAGACAGACTTGCCAACGAGTGCATCAGTTTTATTCAAAAAGAAAAGCAATCACCTTTTTTTCTGATGTATTCATTATATGCAGTTCATAATCCTATGCAGGCGCCTGCATCATTGATTAAAAAGTATAAGGAAAAACAACAGCGACTTGGTTATACTGACAAAGATCGTTTCACCAAAAATGACGCATGGATGAGAAATCAAACTGATTGGAAACAACGTTTAGTGCAAGATCATGCAATATATGCCGCTATGATTGAGAACATGGATTGGAATATTGGCCGCATCATTCAATCATTAAAAGGAAAAGGATTGCTCGAAAATACTTTGATCATTTTTACATCAGATAATGGTGGATTGAGTACAGCGGAAGGAAGTCCAACTACGAATGCTCCATTGAGAGCAGGCAAAGGCTGGTTGTATGAAGGAGGAATAAGAGTGCCGATGCTGATGTACTGGAAAAATAAACTGCAGCAAGGTATTATTTCTGATATACCCGTAACAACATCGGATATTTTTTCTACTGTTGTAAATGCCATCAACAAAAACTATAAAAAAGAACCTGCTTTTGAGGGAGAAAATATTTTAAAGCTGTTGTCAAATCCCACAAAGTCATCAGACAGAACATTATACTGGTACTATCCGCATTACAGCAACCAGGGCGGGAGACCGGGTGCGGCTATCAGAAAAGGGAACTATAAACTCATCTATCACTACGAAGATGACAGCATCGAATTGTATGATATTTCAGTTGACATAGGCGAAAAGAAAAACCTGGCTGCTGAAAATATTCAAATAGCAACGCAGCTGAAGAAACAACTCAACAAATGGCTTGCATCCAATAAAGCAGGCAATTTTACACTGAACCCAGACTATAAGCAATAATCTAAAAATATTTATATAATGAGCCGCAGATTCAGATATAGAAGTTCGATCTTTTTAGTAAGTTTACTATTTATAGTTGCTTCACTTTCGGCTCAGAGTTTATTGAGAAAACGCCTTAGCTTTAATGAAGGATGGCTGTTTAATAAAACAACTGATTCTGCAGCAGCTAAAATTCAATACAAAGATTCAGACTGGCGAAAATTATCGTTACCACACGACTGGGCCATTGAAGGACCATTCAAACCGGAGTATAATCCACGAACAGGCGGCCTTCCCATTTTTGATAAAGCATGGTATCGTAAGCGTTTCAAAATTGATGCATCAGCAAAAGGAAAAACAATTACACTGGAGTTTGATGGCATTATGTACAACTCATCTGTTTACGTTAACGGGCAGAAAGTATATGAACGGCCTTATGGCTACAGTAGTTTTGAAATTGATATAACATCCTGCATTAAACATGGCAGCGAAAATGTGATTGCTGTAAAAGTAAATCCGCAGGAGCTATCTGCAAGATGGTACACCGGCGCAGGTATTTACAGAAATGTATGGATGGAAATAAAAAATCCGGTGCATGTAAAGCATTGGGGAAATCACATCAGCACACCTGCAGTTGCAAAGGATAAAGCAAAGGTGAAGGTGGAAACAATTATTTCGAGTAAACAAAAAAGTAATGCTGGGAATTACCAGATCAAAACAAGTATTGTTGATGCGAATGGATTAGAAGTTGCAACTGCAATGAGCAAATTCAACTTCACTTCAAGCGAAACAACAACTGTTCAGGAACTGGAAGTAAAGAATCCGAAGCTATGGGATATTGAAACGCCGCATCTCTACAAAACAGTTTCAACCATTTACAAAAACAATATTGCTGTTGATACGTATGTTGAAAACTTTGGCATACGCACCATTAAATATACAAGAGAAGGATTCTTTTTGAACGGCAGGCAAGTAAAGCTGAAAGGTGTTTGTTTGCATAATGATTTGGGTGCATTGGGTGCAGCTGTTAACTACAGGGCAACCGAACGTCAATTGCAAATCATGAAATCAATGGGTGTAAATGCTATCCGTACATCACACAATCCTGCCTCGCCTGAGCAATTGGATCTGTGTGATAAGATGGGAATTTTGGTGCAGGAAGAAGCTTTTGATTGCTGGGAAATGCCCAAAGTAGAAAATGATTACAGTAAGTTCTGGGCTCAATGGCATGAAAAAGATTTACGTGATATGATTCGCAGAGACAGAAACAGGCCGTCCATTATTATGTGGAGTATTGGTAACGAAGTAAGAGAACAAAACAAAGAAGATGGTTATCTCATTGCCCGTTCACTTGCAATAATTTGTAAAGAAGAAGATCCAAACAGGCCAACAACTGCAGGTTTCAACAATTTTGCTGCGGCAATCAAAAACGGACTTGCTGCCGAAATTGATTTAGTAGGCGCCAACTACAAACCGGCAGATTATGCTCCAACAATCGAAAAGTATACTGATTGGATCGTTTACGGATCTGAAACTGCATCCTGTGTATCATCAAGAGGTGTTTATCATTTACCATTAGAGAAGTATGATAAACATCCGTCATTGCAGGTAAGCAGTTATGATAATCAAAGTCCCAACTGGGCTTACCCTCCCGATGTTGAATTTCATTTTCAGGATTCCCTGCCCAACGTTATTGGTGAATTTGTATGGACAGGTTTTGATTATTTAGGTGAGCCAACGCCTTATGGAGGAAAAGATAATCTTACACATGGTAATTGGGATGTTGATTGGCCATCGAGAAGTTCTTATTTCGGCGCTGTGGATTTAGCTGGCTTTCCGAAAGATCGGTTTTATTTATACCAAAGCCGGTGGACTACCGAGCCAATGGTTCATTTGTTACCACACTGGAATTGGGAAGGAAGCGGCATAACAGAAATACCTGTGTACTGCTATACCAATTGCGATGAAGCGGAATTGTTTGTAAATGGCAAATCTTACGGAAGGAAAAAGATGGGTGTTGACAAAACAAGAATACCAGTTTCTTTTAATGCATGGAAAAACAGGCCCAAATATTTTGAGTCGCCTTATCGGTTAAATTGGAATGTGCCGTATGAAAAGGGCGAAATAAAAATCATTGCCTATAAAAACGGAAAGCAAGCAGCTGTTAAAACAATCAACACATCAAAAAATACAAGCCAAATCAAGTTAATGCCGGATCGAAAACTAATTAGTGCAGATGGTGATGACTTATCATTTGTAACAGTGAAAGTTGAAGATGAAGATGGCCATTTTTGCCCCCTCGCAGATAATAAAATCAACTTTAAGATAACCGGCCCGGCAACAATAGCTGCAGTAGATAATGGCAATGCCGCTTCAACCGAATCATTTCAGGCCAATTACCGTAAAACTTTTAACGGCTTATGTTTGTTAATTATAAAAAGTAAAAAAGGGGAGCCCGGTGAGGTGAAAATTGAAGCTTCATCTCCCGGGTTAAAAACTTCAGTTGTTACCGTTGTTACAAAGTAGAAAATAGTATGTTTTTATCCGGTTGTTCTTATTGGCATTGTAAAAATTGTTATGCTGGTAAGTTTGTTCTTCAGTAACAAGCATGTAAGACATAATTTATATTGATGGGTACACTCGAATTAAGGCGTATAAATTTCCATTATTTAAAGATACTTTGAGTATTAAAAATAGGAGTTGATTGTTACATTGTATTTTATAAAATTTAAATCTTGTAATTGTTGACCTGATTGTACCGCTTTTTTGAAGTGCTTACATACCCTGAATTAGTATTTAGTTAGTTACTTTGTGATTCCAATTATTGTTCAATCAAAACCAAAACGATGCTTGTTTTTAAAAGTAAAATCCTCCGCCGGTTAGTCCTTATCTCTTGCTGCTTGTTAATGAGTCTTTTTTCACTGGCGCAAAAAACTGCCAGCGGAACTGTAGTAAACGCTGGCGATAATATGCCTGTGGTTGGTGTGTCTGTTACGGAACAGGGTTCGGCAAAAGGTACAGCAACAGACAGCAAAGGATTCTTCAGCCTTTCCGTTTCATCAGCAAAACCATCACTGGTATTCAGTAGTGTTGGATTTCAAACTGTAACTTTTAAATGGGATGGTTCATCAGCCATTGTAATAAAACTGGAGTCCATAGCCTCCTCCTTGCAGGATGTTGTTGTTGTTGGATACGGTACACAGAAAAAGGTTAATCAAACCGGTGCTACTCAAACTGTAAAGTTTGATGATGCCGTAAATCAGCCAGTTAGTAATGCGGGGCAATTAATATATGGTAAGTTTTCAGGGGTTCAAATTACACAAGGTAGCGGTTTGCCTGGCGCTGATGCTTCAAGTGTTCTTATAAGGGGGTTGGGCACATTTGGTTCATCTACTCCATTGGTTGTAATTGATAACATACAATACTCCGGGTTAAATGAGTTTAATAATTTATCGCCTTCCGATATAGAATCTATTTCAGTATTGAAAGATGCATCTGCCAGTGCTATTTATGGCGCAAGGGCTGCAAATGGTGTTATTATCGTTACAACTAAAAAAGGTAAAAGCGGAACAGGCAGTGTTGTATATAATAGTTATTACGGAATACAGGAAGCAACCGTAGTGCCAAAATATTTGAATGCTCCTGATTATGCTACTTTAATTAATGAAAGAGATTTTAATCAAACCGGGCCAACCACTGCAATAAGATATACGCTCGATGAAATTCAGGCAATGCAGGATGGCAATAAGCCCGATCAGTTCAGCAATACAAACTGGGCTAAAGAAATTTTAAGAAGTGCCCCGATGCAAAATCATTATTTAGCCTTTTCAGGAGGTAATCAAAATACAACATACCGTGTATCTGTTGGTTACTTTAATCAGGAAGCAATTGTACGTGGTAAATTTAAAACAGAACGGTTCAATCTCAGTTTTAACCTGAATTCACAAATAAAACCCTGGCTATCTATTACTAATGTAACCAATGCATATTGGTCAAAAGTAATTGGGCCCTCCGGCGGAACGGATGCCATTTTAGGAGAAACGGGAATCATTAACCAATTCCAGCGTTCACATCCTGTAGTACCGGCCTATTACTCAAACGGCGAATATGGTTTTGTAGATGGTTCTTATTTAAAAGTAAACGCCGGCCCGCCTATTACCAACCCACTCAGGCGTGGTGTTTTAGGAGATTATAACGATAATGAAGTAAATATTGCCGACAGGGTTTCAATGAAAGCTGAAATCATAAAAGGCCTTTCGTTTGAAACAAGTGGAAGCGTTAATGTTCTGTTTGGTTATACTTCTAATTTTACTCCTACCAGTGATGTGAGAGATTGGGCAGGCAATATAGTTTCTCAAAACCTGGTAAACTCTTTAAGAAAAAGCAACCGGTTTAATTACAGGCTATTGAATGAAAATATATTTCGGTATGCCAAAAAATTTAATGGTAATAAACATGATGTATCTGTACTGGCAGGGCATTCAGTAATTTATAACCGCAACAATGGCTTTACAGGCAATTTAGAAGGATTTCCCACAAATAATTTACAGGAGTTTAATGGTGGAGGTACTTTAAATCCAAATGTATCAGGCAGCGCAAGTGTAGAAAAATTACAGTCGTTTTTTGGAAGAGTGAATTACATATTCAAGGGGAAATATTTATTTGAAGCTAATTTGAGAAGAGATGGGTCTTCAAAATTTGGTCCTAATAATAAGTACGGAACCTTTCCATCCGCTTCAGCAGGCTGGAGAATAATTGAAGAAAAATTTCTTTCAAAAGCTAATTGGATATCTGATTTAAAGTTAAGAGCCAGTTGGGGAATTACCGGAAATGATAACATTGATAACAATCAGTATTCTCAAAACTATTCACTTGCCGGAGACTATTTTATTGGTAATACTATTGTAAGTACAGTGGCTTTAACTTCTCTTGCAAATGAGAACATTCGCTGGGAAACAGTAGCGCAATACGATATTGGTTTAGATGCAGCTTTTTTTAATAACCGCCTACAATTTACAGCAGATTATTTTAAACGTATAAGCACAGATCTTTTATACAGCAACTATCCAATTCCGGCTACAATTGGTATATCAAGCTTAGGAGCTCAAAACGCTGCGGATATGGATAATTCAGGTACAGAGTTAAGTTTGAGTTATAGAAACAAATACAAAAAATTAAACTACAGCCTGAGTAGCAGTTTAAGCTTATTTGCAGATAATAAAGTTACAGGTTTGGGGCAGGGCGGCAGAGAAACAATTGGTGCCGAAACAATAATAAGAGTAGGTGTTCCCTTTAATGCTTTATATGGATACAAGGTTATTGGTGTTTTTCAAAATACAGCTGAAGTGGCAAGTGCCCCAAGGCAATTTGCAAGTACCAGAACTGCTCCCGGAGATCTTCAATATGCCGATTTAAATAATGATGGTGTTATTAACGAAAGCGACAGAACAGTTATTGGAAACCCGTTCCCAAAATCTGTTTACAATTTTAATGGAAGTTTGGATTATAAAGGAGCGGATTTTGCTTTTACTTTTGAAGGTGTTGGGCGACTACAACGAGTATTGAATGATAACGGACAGCGTGTAATGGAAGACAGCAGAAATAATGTACTCTCTTATTTAATTGATCGCTGGACACCAGGCAAAACATCCTCAAAATATCCCCGTGCCGGTGGGCAGAATAATGCAGTTGTTTCAACTTTTTTTGTTGAGGATGTTTCCTATACAAGGTTAAGGAATATCGAACTTGGCTATACATTACCTGTTAAACTGAGTTCAAAATACGGAATTTCAAAACTGAGGTTTTATGTAAGCGGCCAAAATTTGCTCACATTTACAAAATTTGAAAATTTTGATCCTGAAAGACAAAGAGGAGGGGGCACAGATCAAAATGCCCCACTTTATAAAGTGTACACAATTGGTTTAAATGTTAAATTTTAATAGCTATGAAAAAAGTAATAATTATAATTTCATTGGTAGCTTTTGCAAGTTGTAAAAAAAGCTATTTAGAAAGTCCCTCCTTAAGCAGCCTGGCGGCAGAAAATTTCTGGAAAACTGAAAATGATGCTTTGCTGGGCATACATGCAATCTATGATGCTTTGCAAGACCGGATTCAGTATAGTGGAAACTTAAATGGTTTTGCTGCGGCTGGTTTCCCAATGTATGATTGTTTTGGAGATAATGTGTTTAATGCAACCGGCTGGCTGTTTGTTGGCCCCGGAAATTATATGCTGGGTAATGTGGATCCCAATTACCAGTTATTTCAAACGCTGTGGGGGTCATTATACAGGGGTATTGGAAGGTCAAACCTTGCTATTGAAAATATTGAAAAGATGCCCGAAAGTGCTATAACAATTCAGAAAAAAAATCAATTGCTCGGCCAGGCATATTTTTTAAGAGGATTATTTTACTCTCATATAGCTACGTATTTTGTGGAGGCACCACTTGTTTTAAAGGTGCAGAAATTAGAAGAGGCGCTTGTACCAAAAAATACATATCAGGAAATTTCAGATCAGGTAATTAAAGATTTAAAGTTTGCTGCAGATAATTTGCCGGTATCTTATCCTGCTGCACAGTATGGTTATGCTACTAAAGGCGCAGCCTTAGGTATTTTGGCAAGGTTTTATTTATACAATAAAGATTACCAGGGTGTGCTGGATGCAACTTCCGCTATTTTACCTTTGGGCTATTCTTTAAATACTAATTATGCTCAACTGTTTACAGAAGCCGGAGAATCGTCTAAAGAAATATTATTTGCCGTTCGGTTCAATCAGGATGTATCCAGTAATAATGAATTGTTTTCAGCAACTTTTTTAATAATTCCACGGGTTGAGTCTGCGCCCATGAAAAATTTAGTGAATGAATACCCTTGTACAGATGGCAGGCCCATTACAACTTCTCCCTTATACAATGCAACTAATCCCGGCGCAAACAGAGATCCCCGTTGCGGAGCTACTATCTATTTCCCCGGCGATATTTTTAATACAGATTTAAACAGAGCATTTACAGGAAATACTGCAACCAAATTTGGGCAACGCAAATATGTTAGAAGAGCCGCTTCTGCAACAGGCATTGCTGTTTCATCACCAGGCGGTCAGGATTTTATTGTAATTCGTTATGCTGATGTATTGCTCATGCGTGCAGAAGCATTCCTTGAAACAAACCAGTTAGCAAATGTATATCCACTAATAAACCAGGTAAGAGCAAGGGTATCAATGCCCTCTATTGAATCCGTTGAAGGAAGCGGTTTGTCACAAACTGTTTTGAGAACAATTGTACGGCGGGAAAGACGGGTAGAATTAGCTATAGAAGGGTTACGGTTTATGGATTTAAAAAGATGGGGCACTATGCAGGCAGCTTTTCTAACCATAGCTTCTGATGCAGTACCGGGCTACGCTCCTGCTTATCGTGGATTAAAGTCTGAAACCTATCCCATACCTCAATCCGAGCTGAACGTAAATAATAAACTGGTGCAAAATGCTGCCTGGCAATAACCCATTAAAATTCTTTACAACTATTTATTAAAAAATAAAAAATGAAAATAAAAATTATAAATATTATACTACTGTCAGTTGTTTTTTCAGCTTGTAAAAAATCAACAGTTGACAAGTTTAATGGTTTTCAAGCAGGTAATACTTTAACGGTTGCTGCAGGTTTAAATATGGAAGAACCAAGAATTTCTTTAAGCCCTGATTCTATTTATTCAGATATAAATTCTGGCTCTTTATTTAAAGCATTGCCTTCCGGTTTCGATAATAATATTGCTTCTTTTGATTTGCCCAAAGGTTATATGGTTGTATTTGCAGAAAACAGTGATGGCTCTGGCGAATCATCTTGTTATGTAGCTTCTAAAGCAGCCATCAGACTTAATTTTTCACCAAGGCTGAGAGATAAAGTTTCTTACGTACGCTACATTCCTGTTGATAATCCTTCGAAGAAAGGTGTTGCTTTCACAGACAGCAATGTTGTAAAACAATTTAATGCCTCATGGTATTATGGATGGAGTATTAACAGGCCATCATTTGGGGCTATGAATTTTATACCCATGACATGGGGTAAAGGAACTGCAACTGTGGCCGATGTAAATTATTTGGTAGGCAGAAAAGATGCGAATCATTTATTGTCATTCAATGAGCCTGATAATCCGGGACAGTCTAATATTGCCAGCATTGATACAGCTATTGCCAGGTACAGAATAATGATGCAAACAGGATTGAGATTAGGCTCTCCGGCTGTTGAACAGAATAATGCACTTGCTGCCGGTAAATGGTTGCCCATTTTTATGGATTCTGCAAAAGCCAAAAAACTAAGAATAGATTATGTTTGTTTGCATTGGTACGATTGGGGAGCTGAAAACAGCAATACTGGAGGCGACACACTGATAGCGGAGCAGGTGTTCACCAGGTTTAAAGCATATGTTGAAAGAGCCAGGTTAACGTACCCCGACCAAAAAATTTGGTTAACAGAGTATAATTGTAACCCAAGCAGGAATGCCCGACCTAATTTAATAAAATATTTTATGCAGCTATCTTCTGAGTGGTTGAACACCGTGCCGTATGTAGAGCGGTATGCTTATTTTCAAACCCGTACAAATGCAGTAGATGCAAACGGCGTATTGAACGATCTGGCAAAATATTGGAATAATTTACCCTCTCCACCTGTTTTCCCCGCAAACATTGATTAATAAAATCCAATTTTTCTTTTTTTTAAAACCCAATACGTAATTTATGCGTTTGGGTTTTTTATTGGGATGCTGCAGTTTGTATTAGTTTGGTAAAAAAGAATGGAATTTAAAGGAACATTGTAAGTTGATACGAAATCATAAAAATTAAATACGCAAAAAAATGAACTGTAATTTATCAAGTCTTTTTCTCCTGTTGTTTTTTTTAGTAAAAGCAAATGATGGCGCAGCTCAAAAAGCACACAGAAAATTTATAGATAAAGAAACACCTAAAAGTTCTGTTCCTTATGTTTTGTCTGACTCTGTTTCGAAAAAAGAACTTAAAATGAAGTGGAAGCTTGAATTTTCAGATGAGTTTAACGATGATGTAATTGATACTTCTAAGTGGAATATTGAAGAGTCGGTAAAAAAGCGTGTTGATATTACCTTATACGCAGATAAGAATCAGGTAGAAGAAAAAAATGGCAATATTTATATCTATTACAGAAAGTCTCCTGTAAGTGACACAGCTTATAATGCAGGAAGGTTTCATTCAAAAACTAAATATGCACCTGTTTATGGATTTATTGAGTGTAAAATGCATGTGGTAAAACCTAACGGTCATCAAACAGCATTTTGGATGATGCCCGAAGGTAGTGGAATGAAAACAAAAGGGGGTGTGGACGGCACTGCAAATGATGGCGCAGAAATAGATATTATTGAAGGAACAAAAGCTCATGCATATTCTTTGGGGTTGCATTGGGATGGTTATGAAAAGCCGGCCCATAAATCAAACGGCAGGCTTATTAAAGCACCTGATATGCACAACAGTGAATATCATGTTTATGGCTTTGAGTGGGCACCCACTTATTTAAAGTTTTATTTTGATGGTAAAGTAGTGGCAACTGTTACAGATGCTAAATTAATTCCTCATGCAGATGAATATATTTATTTTTCGGGCAGTTGTTTTGGGCAAAATAATTGGGTGGACGGGGATATCCGGAAAAATGAATTTATACAAACAGGAAATACAGATAAAGCTTATATCGATTACATAAGAGTGTTTAAAAGTAAACTTTAATCAAGTCATTAAATGAATCAGGCAATCGGGATCTGTTATTTTCTTTCTCCTGTTCGTATTTAATATAATTTCAACGTTTGTATAATTGTAAATATTTTATACGCAATTTTGGGAAAAATACCTGTATTTGTTAGTTTCAGCTTTTTTATATAAAAAGAAGTACATGAATTATCTTCTGCTAAACATATTTTTATTATTGTCGGGTATTTTATGTTTAGCAGGTTGTAATAATTCTGCAAATGCTGATGCTGCTGTTTCAGATTCAGTGCATTCATGTATGGCTGTACCGCAGCGCTTTTCAACCCAGCAAAGTTCAAATATAAATACATCGGGTAACAGTTCACTTGAAGGAATGCTGCTAATACCAGCCGGAACTTTTGAGATGGGAGGCGATAATGAGCAGGCAAGTGCTGATGAATTTCCCAAGCATAAAGTTCGTGTGGATGCTTTTTATATGGATGTTACAGAAGTAACCAATGCCCAGTTTAAAAAATTCATAGATGCAACAGGATATGTAACCACTGCAGAGCGTAAACCTGATTGGGAAGAACTTAAAAAATCATTGCCACCCGGCACACCCAAACCACCTGACAGTGTTTTAATAGCTGCATCATTAGTATTTAAGCAAAGCAATACAGCTGTTAATTTAAATGATTATACACAATGGTGGAGCTGGGTTGCCGGAGCAGATTGGCAACACCCTGAAGGTTCTGAAAGTGATATCAAAGGAAAAGAAAACTATCCTGTAGTTCATGTAAGCTGGTACGATGCTGTGGCTTATTGCAAATGGGCAGGTAAGAGATTACCAACTGAAGCGGAATGGGAGTATGCTGCAAGAGGAGGTTTAATCAAAAACATTTATCCGTGGGGTAACGAGCATGTAAATACCGGCACCCCTAAAACAAATAGCTGGGAAGGGAAATTTCCGTATTTAAATGAACAAAAAGATGGCTATGTAAAATATGCACCGGTAAAATCTTACAATTGTAACAGGTATGGCTTGTTTGATATGGCAGGTAATGTGTGGGAGTGGTGCAGCGATTGGTATGATTACAGCTATTACAAAAGTTTACATGAAAAAACAGTACTGAACCCTCAAGGTCCTTCTAAAAGTTTTGACCCAGATGAACCTCACACAGCTAAACGCAGTTTAAGAGGTGGCAGTTATTTGTGTAATGATAGTTATTGCAGCGGCTATCGTGTAGCAAGAAGAATGAAAAGCAGCCCCGATACAGGATTGGAGCATACAGGTTTCAGGTGTGTAAGGGATGTAAAGTGAAAGTCTTTAAAGAATTGTTCAGCCTAAAGCCATACCTGCCAATGTATGAGTGAACAAATAAAAGCGAATCCTGAGCTGATACATTCCTCTACCCTAAATGAGTAATTTATTATAATTATCAATTTTATATTTATCCTTTTAACAGCCCCCCCAAAAAAGCATGAAAATAAAGGATACAATTGTAAATGTATTTCAACAGCACTTTGGTGCAACGCCTTTAGTGGTTCGTTCGCCAGGCCGTATTAATATCATTGGCGAACACACGGATTATAATGATGGATTTGTGCTGCCTGCAGCTATTGATAAAGCTGCTTATATGGCAATGTCATTAAGGAATGATGATGAAATACATTTATTGGCGCATGATCTTAATGAAACATTTTCCACCAGTATTACTGATTTAAAACCTGTTGGTGATGTAAGCTGGCCAAATTATATTTTAGGAGCTGCTGCTCAATTTTTGCATCGAAATGTGCCACTTCGTGGATTTAATGCTGTACTCTCCAGTGATGTGCCTGTGGGTGCCGGTCTCTCATCATCTGCCGCAGTGGAGTGTGCTGCTGTATTTGCTTTAAATGAACTTCTGGGCACACAACTGGATCGTATTACTATGGTACAAATGGCTCAAAAAGCAGAAAATGAATTTGCAGGAGTTATGTGTGGCATCATGGATCAGTTTGCATCAATGATGGGAAAGAAAGATCATGTGATTTGTTTGGATTGCCGCTCATTGCAATACGAATACAAACCTTTTAAACTGGACGGGTATAAAATTTTGTTACTCAATACCAATGTCAAACATTCACTTGCTTCCAGTGAATATAATACAAGACGGCAGGAATGCACACAGGCGGTGAAGTGGGTGCAGCAACATCAGCCGGATGTAAAGGCATTGAGGGATGTAAACGATACAATGCTGGATCAATATGTGTTAACAAGGGATGCATTGATAGACAAGCGCAGCCGTTTTGTTGTACAGGAAATAAAGCGTTTGTTAGATGGATGCAAAGACCTTGAAACGGGAAATATACAAGCACTTGGTAACAAAATGTTGCAAACACACAAAGGGCTTAGTGAAATGTATGAAGTTAGTTGTAAAGAACTGGATTGGCTGGTGGATTGTGTAAAAAGTAATGCTGCAGTTATGGGGGCACGTATGATGGGTGGTGGCTTTGGTGGCTGTACCATTAATTTAATTAAGGAAGAAGCAATTGAACCATTGATAAAAAATATTCAGCCGGTTTATGAGGCAACCATGAACCTACCACTTACTTATTACATTGCTACTATTGAAAACGGAACAGAACGAATTTTATAATTATGTTTGATTTTAAAGAACATTCGCATACCAGGCTGAATATTCTCACCGGCGATTGGGTTTTAGTATCTCCTCATCGTATGAAGCGTCCATGGCAGGGAAAGAGAGAAGATATTCCTGCTGATGACAGACCTGTTTATGATGCCGTTTGTTACCTGTGCCCGGATAATAACAGGTCGGACGGTACAAGCAATCCTGCTTATGAAAATGCTTATGTTTTTACCAATGATTTTTCAGCATTAATGGCAGATACCCCCGAAGGTGAATACAACATGAATGATTTATTGATGGCTAAAAGCGAAAGTGGTATTTGCAGGGTCATCTGTTTTTCGCCTGATCATAATTTAACATTACCATTAATGAGTGAACAGGCGATTGAAAAGGTAATTGAACTATGGCAAAAAGAATTTACTGAACTATCCGAACAGAAGTTTATTAAGTATATTCAGATATTTGAAAACAAAGGGGAAATTATGGGATGCAGTAATCCGCATCCGCATGGGCAAATTTGGGCATCTTCATCCATACCGGTAGAACTGTCGAAAGAAAGCAAACAGCAGCAGTTGTACTTTAGTGAGTATAAAAAAAGTTTGTTAGGTGAATATTTAAAAACCGAATTGCAATTGCAGGAACGTGTTGTTGCCGAGAATGAGCATTTTGCAGCACTTGTTCCCTTTTGGGCGGTTTGGCCCTATGAAACAATGATAGTGAGTAAACGGCATGTGCTGCACATTGCTCAGTTTAATGAACCGGAAAAAACATCTTTCGCCAGAATATTAAAGCAACTGACTGCGATATACGATAACCTTTTCAATATTTCATTTCCTTATTCAGCCGGAATGCACCAGTCTCCTGTAAATGATGGGGAGCATCCTGAGTGGCACTGGCATATGCATTTTTATCCGCCTTTATTAAGAAGCGCAACAGTTAAAAAATTTATGGTTGGATATGAGATGCTGGCGAACCCACAGCGGGACATTACACCTGAACTTGCGGCAGCCACTTTGAAGGGGCTTTCAGAAATTCACTATAAAACCCGGGAGTAAAAATCAAGATTTGGTTTTGGCACTGCAAATTTTTAGAAGGCGTTTAATTTTATAAATCTCTGTAAGTAATAGTTTGTTTCAGTTGTTGTTTGAAGAGCCAATACTTAAGTGAATCAATGAATTAGAATGAAACATGAAATGTTGATTTTTTTGACTACCTGTTTTTTTATCTAAGTCACATTGTAGTGGTTTAATAAATTAATAAGTAGTGATAATCGATGAGTTTACCGGTGATATTAAACCAAACGTCAAGGGCCTTCTTACAAATTAAAGGATGCTTTAGATAAGCCAACAATGAGCTTGTAAATGCAATTAACTGCTTTTATCAAATGAAATTGATTCTTCTGAATACAGGATGATAAAGACGAATACGAAAAAAATTAACGGACTGTAATTAAAGCTCCGTTAGGTATCGCAGGATAATAAAAGCAGCGACTAACTTTTGCACAAAGCATTTTACAACACTTACCAGTTTAGAAAGGTTATAAGGGGATGCAGATAATAAGAGAAGGATTATAGGTTCGATGTACCCCGAAAAATTGACTTTTGACGGACATAATTATCGAACCTCCCGATTGAACGAAGCTGCTGAGCTAATATACAAGCTGGGAGAGGGGTTTAGCGAAAATAAAAAAGGACAAATCGGTAATAAAACCAATTTGCCCTTTTTTGTTGCCCTGCACGGACATTTTTCGAACCATTTTATACCAGATTTAACCAGACTCGCCAATATTTTGACGGCATAAGATTGTGTGGGTCTTTTTTATTTATTGGAAATGAAGCATTTAAAAACAATAAAATTAACAGCATGAAACCAGATAAAAACTACCTGGAATTTATCCGCACTTTGAAGCAGGAGATTATTAACAGCCGGTACCAGGCTGCACGGCTGGCCAACCGGGAACAATTGAGCTTGTATTATAAAACTGGCGGGATGCTCTCAGAAAAGGTTAAAGCCCAAAAGTGGGGTACTAAGGTGCTGGAACAAATTGCCGCAGACTTACAAAGTAACCTGCCGGGTTTGAAGGGGGTTTCTTTTACAAACCTTAAGAAAGAGGCAGTTTAATGAAGCTTACCCTGAGCAGGGAATTAGGCCGTCAGCGACGGCCCAAATGGAAAATACTGATTTAATAAATAGGCGGGAAGGTGGAAGTGAAATTGGGCCGTTGGTAACGACCCAATTGGAAGTATTTTGGAGCATAAGTTTTACCCATCATATCCTGTTATTGAACCGGTGTAAGAATGCTGAAGAAAGGGTATTCTATATTGAGCATTCTGCCACTCAATTTTGGTCGGTTGCGGTAATGGAGCATCAAATTGATGCTGATCTGTTTAAAAAGCAGGGTAAACTACCTAACAATTTTGATGGCACTTTGTCTGAAAGTTTGAAGCCCTCTGCCCTAAAGGTTTTTAAAGATGAATACCTGCTGGATTTTATTGCCGGTGGTGAACTGGATGACGAACGCCAAATTGAGCAACAGGTAGTGTTAAACATCCGCAATTTTATTCTGCAAATGGGTAAAGGTTTTTGCTTTATTGGCAACCAATACCGGCTTGAAGTGGATGGAGATGAATTTTTTATTGACCTGCTCTTTTTTAACCGGCACCTGCAATGCCTGGTGGCTTTTGAATTAAAGAAAGGTAAATTTAAACCTGCCGATGCCGGGCAGCTTAATTTTTATCTGAATGTGTTGGATGAAAAAGTAAAACTGCAGCAGGAAAACAGCAGTATTGGCATTGTGCTTTGCAAAGAAAAAAATAATACGGTAGTTGAATTTGCCATTAAGAGTTTTGACAAAGCAATGGGTGTGGCTACCTATAAAACCTCCAAACAAACACCGGTGCAAATAAAAGGGATATTGCCTGATACGGATGAATTAGGTGAGTTGTTGGAATGATTTTGATACCAGCTTCAGTATTTCATGGCATCTTCGTTGCGTCGCAATCCTTTCATCGGTTGGTTAGAATGGCATCAGGATAAATCAAGTATGAAATGTTTTAACATAGGCATCGACGTTCCTGTATGTTTTGAAATATAGTGATAATTATAGCTGTTGTTATTAGATAATTCTTCTTTTGCCCTGCCTTCGGCAATAAGTATTTTATTGATTAGTTCAATAATTTTTGCAGTATCCCCTTCCAGAATAAACCCGAGAAGACATCCGTTCGGATATTTCCCTCCGATAAAATTATCTATGCCAGTTTTAATGTACCTCTTTCTGAGTTTATGAGCATCAACAGTAGCACCAGTTGATATTTTAATCCAGTTATTTTCGGCTAAATTTTTTGCTTCCATATAGTACTCAATTTCCACATTTGAACTCCATACAGAATATTTAATATCAATTCTTGGAGATTTATCTGCATCTTGTAGCCCATTGTAAATTTCATCCGAGTCAAGATAACTTTCCCTTGTTAGAGAAATTTCTAAACTTGACCTTAGCGGATTTTTTTTCATAAACCCAACTAACTGTGCTGTTATATTATTTTCACTTTCTTCATTTACTTGATGACCAGAACTCCGAAGTGATGTATATGCATCTAATAACAGGCAAATGCAATTACTCTCGAATTTTGCTTTGAATAGGCTTATTATGTTTTGATTAAGTTGACTGTTCATTTATGACATTTTCAAAATTTCACTCACTAATTCCCTGGCATCATTTATCGCCATTGAACGGTTCCAAAATCTTTTTTGATTCGGTTTGATTATGTATACGTCATTTCCATCATAATATTTTATTTGTTTCTGTATGTAAATGTTCTTTGCTAAAGCTTTAAGGGTGTACTTATTTATTACAGACAAATATTCCTCGTAAACTTCTGCACCAAATGATTCTATTTCCCTTTTTTTCTTATCGAAAGTTAATTTCACTATATTCAATGGAACTCCTTTACGGATTTCAAAAACCGAAGCATTAACAATCATTTTTTCTGAAGAAAGGTACTCAGTTAGTTCTGTGCTAATTGTAGTTCCGTAAACCTTATTTTCGGTTCCTGTTATTGGTTTTAATGCGGATGATTTATGTCCATCAAACAAAAGGCTAACACTTGTATTTATAAAATCATCTATTAGAATTCGTTCCTTGGTAGATAATGAAAAAAGATTAAAAACAATGCTATTGATATCTTTTTCCAAATCAGAAATGTCAATATTCATTGGAAAATTTTCTGTTATCCTATTTTTTATCTCGTCTGATTTTTCTGCTAATTGCTCATAGATTACTTCATCATAGTTAATTGGCAAGCCATAAATTTCATTTGTTTGAATTTCTTCTCTTTCAATACCTATGGAAGATGAAATAAGAAAGAGGTAGTATGTTGCTAAAGTTGAATTTACTATTGATGCGATAGATTGTAAGAGTTGCTTTGAGCCTCCGGCAACACCTAAAACTTTGCTATTGAAACTACAATTTTTGTCAAGATATGAGGCACATAACTTTTTATCACTTAACCCCTTTTTTATTATTAAATGTGGTGAATAAAATACTTCTTTCTTATTTAACCTTCTGAAATCTTTGATTTCTTTTAAAGGGTTATCTCCTTGAATTTTATAGTATTTTTTATATATCAGTGCTGATGACTCTGTTACATCATCAATCAACTTACCAAACTCGTTACGTGAAGTAAAGTATCGCTTAATGTTTTCTGGTTTCAAATAAGGAAGCTTGGCAACCTCATCGCTACGAATAGGCTTTTCTGTTGTACTATCCATAAATTGTAATCCAAGCCCTTTTATAAGTTTTTTCGTCTTAAACAGGTCTGACAGAGTTGTTAACTCTTGTAATTTGGTAATTAAATTAAAATCTTCCAGTGTTCCCCACATGGCAATTTTCCAGATTTGGGTAGAGGGATTTTGACACTCATTTCTTGGCAGGAATTTTATATCGGTAGAATCAATTATTACTCCTTCTGTTAAACTGTTTTTTACATAACTTTTAGGAGCCCAGTATTCAATAGTATTGCTTTGTTTTTGCGGCAATTTACTTTGATAAAATGCAATGCTAACGGGGCCTACCGCAGAGGAAAAAAGTTGTCCACCAAACGTTTTGGTGTCTTTCTAAAGATTGAAAAATTATAAACTTTTTCAACATAAGTATCATTGAATAACCATCTTCTAAAATTCTTAAATGTTCCTTCCTTATTAGTTAAAATCTTGGTATTAAATATTAAAGCTATTGAACCTGTTGGAGCAAAGGCAATTGATTTATGCAGAAAGGGTATTACCATGTCTTGCCCAAAGTCATTTTTAGTACAGTAATCTTTAATAGATGGGAGGTCAATTTTAGAACCAAACGGGGGATTTCCCACTACTAAATCAATATCGCCAAAACAATCTATAGCCACCTCTCCGATGCTATCTTGTCTGAGTAAATTTGCACCTTGTTTTTTTAAGGCTTTATCTTTCGGGTCGAAAATTAAATAGGGGAATCTGTATCGTTTATCAATCCATAGTGTTCTTGGGTTTAAATGCTCCAGCATAGCAAGATATAAACTGAAAGCTGTAACCCTAATTGCCAATCGGTCATATTCAATCCCAAAAATATTTTGTTCAAGAATTTCTCTTAAATCGCCAAAACTTATTTGTTGACCAGGATGTGCATTCTTCCATCGTTTAACTAAACGCTTAAAGCTTTCAATCAGGAAAATACCAGAACCACAAGCAGGGTCAAGTATTTTAAACTGCCACTGAGTTTCGTTTTTGAATTTTAGTTTTTCATTCAGTATTAACTCTACCAATGATGGTGGAGTATAATACTGCCCTGCTTTTTCTTTTTGACTTTCTTTAAACTCTTCCAAAAAATGCTCATAAATTTCACTCAGTAATTCAATCTGAATTATATCAAAGCGGAAGAGCCTCCATTCGTTAAATAATTTAGGAGTGCCTGATAAATCACCATCAAAAAGGCATTTTTTTATTATAGCAAGATGTTTTACAGTAACCGCCTTTTTTTCTCCGGGTATTAATGGGAATACGTTCCCATTAAAGTGGTCTTCTACTTTTTCAAAAATTGAATACGTTGAATCTTTGTTTGCAAGAATATCAATGTAGCTGGTGGCTCCCTGCAATATTTTTTTATACAAATTGGTTTCTTTTGCTGCACCCTTATCTTCCAAATACATAATGAAGATTGAACGCATCAATAGGCTATGAATAATTTCTTCTGATAATTCTAATTTTTTAAGCTCCTTTGCAGCGTTCAAAAGCGATTTAACCAGATATTTATCAATTCTTTCTTGTAATGAAATTTTATCTCTCAGTTTGTTTTCCGTAGTCCATAAAAGCCCGCAATCAACTGCTACTCTGGAAAATAATTCTTTGATATTTTGAAGTGCTTTTAAATTATCGAAATCCGAACGAGTAATTTCTAATTTTTCAAGTTCTTCAGATAAATTGAGACTTGTATTTTCGTAATTAAAAGGTCTTTTTGAGCAGTTATAAATTCTAATTTCTGTTTTAGAAAGAATAAATAAAAAAATAACCTTCCTATAGTTCCAGCAGAGGTGTTGAATCCGGGCTATATCTTTTAATTCACTATCGTCGAAACGATTTACCTCTTTAAATAAAATAGCAGGGTACTCACCAGAAAAATAAACTTTATCAACGCCTAAATAACTTATTTCTTCCAAGTCGGGAGAAAGATTTTTTTTGTTCAAATTTTGAACCTCTGTGAAATCAAAATCAATATAAAATTCTTTGGTCGTCATAATTCTATTGCGCTGAAAAGTAGTTAGTTTAGTTCAAAAATACTAAAATAATTAGTATTTTAGAATGATTTTATCAAAAGTAATGGATTACAAGTGTTTAGAGTTTGATAAAATGGATAACCAACATCTAATTTTCAACTATTTATCACCCTTCTCCCCCTTCAACCTCTCCACTTCTTCCCCAATCAATTTTTTAATATCCATCTTCACCTGGTAATAATTATCCAGCACCTGCTGCTGGGTAACATTGCTAACAACAGGAATTTCTTTATAGCGGCTTACTTCCTCATTCAACTTTTCATGGTCATTAATAATTTCCGAATGAAACATTTTCAGTTTAATTTTTTCTAATGGGTCGTCGGCAACCATGCCAACAAACTCACCCGAAGAAAGGGCGGCAATTTTACTCGCCGGTATAGCTGCATCCAATTGTTTGCTGTGGCTGATGGAAGTATCCATCCGGTTGAAGGAAACACTTTGCCTGTCCTGCATTATTTTTCCGAAACGTTCACTTAATAGTTTAGAAGTTTCACCCATCACCTGGCCGCTGATGATGTTGCCGGTAATATTTACAATTACATCGGCTTGTTCCCGGCCATAATCTTTTTTGAGCTGGCTAAAATCCTGCATGGCTAAAGTAGTGGCAACTTTGTTACTTCTTGCCGTGGCAATCAGGCTGTCAATATTGTTGAAGTAGATAGTGGGGAATTCATCAAATACCAAACTACATTTTTGCATTCCTTTTTTGTTTACTTGCCTCACCAACCGGGAAACATACAACGATAATACCGCACCATAAATCTGTTGCTTTTCCGGGTTGTTACCTACACAAACAATTTTAGGATGCTTTGGGTTGTTGATGTCCAACGTAAAATCATTGCCAGATAATACCCAATACAATTGCGGAGCAGCAAGCCTTGCCATACCAATTTTTGCAGAAGCCACTTGTCCTTCTAATTGCTCCATTGCATCATTTTGATAAGCGGTGATGAAGGGATTTACCAATACTTCAATTTCAGGTTGTGTGTTAAGCACCGGAAACAATTCATCATACTCTGCCTGCATCAGTTCTATTACATGCGGCAGGGTGCAATATTTTCCATCAGCATATTTTCGCAGAAACCAAATGACTGCCGTTACAAAATTGATAGGTGATTCCACAAAGAAATCTCCCTGCTTATTTATCCATTCCCTGTTCAGCCCTAAAAGAATCGTCCTGGCACTTTCCGTTGCATCGGTAATATCATTCATGCTGTTTGGGTCAAGCGGATTGCAGCGGTGAGATACAGAAAGATTGTCAAAATTGATTACATAGAAAGATGGCTTAACAGAATAGTTATGTTTGTTTTGCTGTAGCCAGTTGTAAACAATCCTGCTCAAATCATCGTACTTAAAATCATACACAAACATGGCAAAGCCTTTTTCAATATGCTGTTTAATTACATGCTGAATTACAAACCAACTCTTACCAGCGCCGGGGCTGCCAATAACAAGTAAGCCTCTGAAAGGATTGATGATATTTATCCAGCTTTTTCTTACCCTTCCTTTAAGATTGTAACGGGCAGGCAGGTTGATGGAATATTCATTGCTGATTAATCGTTCTTCCTGCGGAAATGTTTCATTGAGTGAATTGAAAACATCATCACCTAAATTTAATTTGATTAACCGGCTGAGTAAATTGCCACCTGCCAGTATCAGTAAAAAACCAATACCTGTTGCGGTCATGTAAACAATGGCAACTGTTTGAACATCGGACTGTAGTTTAAAATAAAGCTGGCTGAAGAAATATAGTAACAAGCCAATCAGTAAATAAGCAGTAATACTTTTCCAATTTATCTTTTCATCTTTCTTGCCTTGTGAACCAAATAAAGAAATGGTCAATAAACCTAACGCCAAAAACTTTGATGTAAGTTGATTTTTAAATAATCCTGTGTTGGAAATATTTTTCATCAGCCTGTCTGTGATGGTGCTTGTAATTTCCCACTGCTCGAAAGCAACATAGCAGTAATAATAAAAATGCAGCAGCAAAATAAAGATGCTGGCAAATCTCGTCAGGTCAACTATCTTCCGCAGCCCCTGTTCATTCTCTCCTGTGTGTGACATAACATCGGTTTACGTTTTACAAATTTGGTTTCTTCTTTTTGCGTTTCTTTTTAAGCAGGCTGTTGGGTATATTATCGTATTGCTCTTTGGTAGATAGCAGCACATCTAATAGACTTACAGTTTTCGCTGTGAGAGGAATCGTTTTTTCCTGTTGCTTTTGCTGGCCCATTTCTTTTTGAATGGAACTACCGGAACTACCGCCTTTCGTTTCATCATTGCTAAGTGATTTTTCAGTACCTGCCGCCAATCTGCTTTGCAAGGCAGCAGCACTATAACCTTTGCCTAAATCACTGGCATTAAAAACAACCTTGTTTTGATTATCAACAAAAGTGATTCCGTATAATCTGCCTTCAGCATTTTGGCGAAGCAGGGTGTAAATGCTTTTCTGTTTCAACTGCTCCATCAATTCTTTCATTGTACAAGGTGATTGTGAAAGGCATTCGTCCAGTTTGGTTTTTACAAATGGTTTTAATGATTCTTTTGCTGTCTCATTATCTGCAAATTTCTTTTCCAGATTTGCTAAGATTGGTTTGCACTCAATGGAACTTGCTTTAATGGGAACACCAACCTTGTTTCCATTAGCATCCAGTATTCGATAAACCAACCCACGGTTCTTGTAAATTCGTCCTTCTTCTTTGCCTCTGTCTGCAAGTACATTAAACTGTTTTAAAGCTGCATTAAATTCCGGCAGGGATGTAAATTTGTATTGACTGAAAACTGCACCCACCACATTGGAAATACTTCTTTTGGTTTCTGACTTTCCATAGATGGCTTTCTCAATATCAACTGCTTTGATACCAGGCTTCGCTAATTGCTGTTGTCTTTCTGCTTTTACCAACCTATACGTTTGCTCAATTTCTTTTCTTGCTTTTTCACTTTGGTTTCTGCCGATGTTATGGGTATTAATCCTGCTGCCATTTGCTTTAATGGTTGTGCTTACAATATGAATATGCGGATGCCCGGCGTCTTCATGTTTGTAAACTAAGTATGGTTGATTGCCAAATCCAATCTTTTGCATGTAGTCGGATGCAATCTGCAACAACTTGCTTTCAGGTAGTTTTTCTGATGGGTCAAAATTGAGAGATACATGAAGGGTTTTAGTAGTAGCTCTATCATTCAAACTGTTCAACCTTTCAAAGCCTGTAAGTTTCTGATAAAAGTTCATTTCTTTTGCCTCTTTCAGATAATTCGAAGCATGAAGGCAAATAGCATTTCCCTTCTGCACTTTCTTTTCATTGTAGTTAAGTGCAGCTTTAATGCTTTTCGGTGTGGTTATTTTTGCAACCATTGTTCATAGAGTTGATTCATCCGTAATTTTATTTCTTCCACTTTGCTGAGTAATACTTTTTGCAAACCATCATACTGCTGCACCCAAACCCTGAACTCCGGTATCTTGTCAAGTATATGCAGTTTGTGTACTGCCTGGTTAAAATTGATGCCGATGGCATTCAGTTCTTTTTTCAGGTTCAGCATGTCCAATAGAAAATCATCTGCACTTTCGTTTCGGTACTTAACTGTTACAGGTTTTTGTAATGCTACTTTCCGCAGGTAAGCACTGGTATCCTTTTCAGTAGTTTTCCCTTGCAGTTTTGTAAGCTGATTTATTTCGGTTTCATTCATTCTTACCACTACCATTTTACTCCTCACTTCACTTTCTAACTTCTTCATGGTTTTAAGTTTTCTGTTTCAATACCCCGAAACGACTTCGGAGTGAAGGGCAAGATGCCCCAAACGTATAACGTTTGTACATCTTGCCATGTGCAAGACCGGGCACATTGAGCCCTTACAAATTTTCATTTTTGAAAATATTTTATGCTCTTTCAATTTCATAGTAAAAGAGGTGTAAAATCTGTACCAAGATTGCAGATTGCTTGGTTAATGTTTAGTCAGGCAGCACATAATATTTCATTTACATCAGAATGATTATTTTTGCCACATGGAAATGGAAATAAGAACTGAAGAAAATAAGCAGATGATTTTAGCCAATAACAGCAGGTTTTCTTACACAATAAAGCAGGTTGAAATAACAAATATTTTGGGTGCAGTTGTTGCTGTTTTGGATGAATATTTTGTTACTGATTTAAACGGAGAAAGGTATAAATTATACAAAACTAAAGAGGGAAATTGGTATGAAATAGCAGAAGCTAACGACGATGTTGATAAGAATGTTTTGTTGGGGCTGAAAGTAGGAATTGACTCTCAACTAAACCCCAAAGCATAATGAGCTTAACCTACTATTTTACAACTTATGGAGAAGTATATTCTGGTGAAGAGTTTTTTGAGCCAGCCTTTCCGAATCATAAAATCATTATACAGCGAACAAAAATCAGAGATTATAACAACCTGCACCACAATGAGAAAACTCTTGAAAAAATAAATGAATTTGGATGGGCATTACCAAAAAGTATAATTGCTGATACCATTCAAATTTCTAAAGAAGAAAGCGATAGCTTACGGAGTAACCAAACTACAAAAAGCTGGTACCAATATGACCGCAGAACAATGTTTTTATTTGGTGCAGGTGCTTCTGCTAATTGTGTTTTCGGAGCAGATAAAGATTCATTCAAGCAAGATGTTTTATGTCCGCCATTGGGAACTGCTTTATTTGATAAAAAGTTTAAAAACTTATATAGTAATTACCCCGGGGCGGTTGATTCTTTACACTTCCTTCAAGAAGAAAATGGTACAGATGTAGAAGCATTATTGGAAGATGAATGGAAAGAAATTAGTCAATTCGGTAATGAACTTATAATCAGGCGGCATATTAATATTCAGTATTACTTACAAGAACTACTTAAACTTATAAGTCAGCATGTAGTTAATGGATATAATTCAAAAAATTTGTTTGCTGTAATGGCTGATAAATTATCTAAAAAACATCATCGCAATAAAAATTTTAAACCTTCTTTTGTTTCTTTTAATCAAGATACAATTTTAGATAAATTTTTATGCAAGTATTTTGATTTAAGGTTTTCTTATTTGGAAGACTATGTAAGGGTAAATGAAAACCCATTCTGCCTTTTTAAACCCCACGGCTCATGGAATTGGGGTTGGGAAATTCCTAATCTTGAATCGAAAACTATTACAACTGCTCAGTGGTTATATCAGGATAAAGTAAATTATCATAAACTTTATTATCAACTTTTAGGCGATTACAAGGATATGATTGATTGGCAAAGCTATCCAATAGAACTACAAATGAGCAACAATACTGTTGGAAAGCACAAAGTAAATAAATCAAATTTATCAGTTATCATTCCGGGTAATGAAAACATGTATTTCCCTGCATTATTACTGCCGTATCGGGATAAAGATGAGTTTACAATGCCGTCATCGCATTATTGGGATTTGCACCAATGTATTGGCTGTGCTGAAACGTTGATCATAATTGGCTGGAAAGGGAACGAATTTTACTTTAATAAACTGCTACAGGCTAATGGCAATAAGATTAAGAAAATAATTATTGCAGACCCTTCGCCGGAATATGTTAAAAAACAACTTTCTTTTTTTGTAAATAGAGGGGTAGAAATTATTGAATATACTGGCGGATTTGAAGATTTCGTATTTAATGGATTAGACAAAGAATTGCCAAAAGATGAATGACAAAAGGGGCTTACAATACCCCTTCATCAGCAAAGCTATAATAACCTTCGCTGGTAACAATTATATGGTCAATTACCTGAATGTCTAAATACATTCCGGCGGTTTTAATTTTTCTTGTCAAATCTTCATCAGCTTTACTTGGTTTAAGGTTGCCGCTGGGGTGATTGTGAGAAATAATTATTGCAACAGCATTTGCTTTTAAAGCAGCAGCCATTATCAATCTTATATCTGCTACTGTGCCAGTAATGCCACCTGTTGACAGTTCTAAAATACCCAATACACGATTGCAGCGGTTAAGCAATAAAACTTTAAACTGCTCTACAAAATCAATCTTGTTTTCATCCCATGTTTGTAATAGTAAACTGTAACAATTTTTTGAACTGGTTACTAACGGTCTTTCAGATGGTTTTACTTTTGTTTTGTAAATTAATTCAAGTTCTGCAACTGTTGTTAATGCTGCTAAATTCATTGTCTTTTCCATAACTCAATTTTTTAATTGTTTAAAAATTAATTATGGAACTATCACTACCTTTTGGCGACCAAGGCAATGAAGCAACGGAATAAATAGTATCTCAGGCAATATGGGAGCAGCTTTCTTTATGCCGGAATTTCATTGCCGCCACGGAGACAAAAGGAGAACTTTGTGGGGGAATTAATGGAGAAAATATTAGGAAACACTAAATTAAATCTTCACTTATTTTTCTTTACAGAGTCCTTTTTATCCGATACAATTTTATAATCAGCATTACTAATTCCTTTTACACCTTTTGGTTTTTTAGGAGCAGGAGTAACGGATAAAGAATCTGCAACAGGCAATATTTTAGCAGCGATACTATCTTTAATTAGTAAAATATTTTGTGGAGTGCTATTTAATGAATCGGCAATAGTTTTTATACTATCAACAAAACTTGCCTGCTGATTGTTATTTGGAATAAGTACAGGCAAGCTGGTTGCTTTATTATTCTCCGGTGCAATAAATATTTCTGAAGCACCGCTATCTGCAACAACAGATGGCGGTCCGGTAATTGTTGTATCAGGCGATTTTTTATCTGCTGAAGTATCTTTCTTTTTTCCTGTAATTATCCATACTAAACCGGCAATGATAATAGTGGTTGTAATAAGAAAGTATAACTTATTACCAAAACCAGTTCCGCCTTTGCCGGATGGTTCTGGCGATGGAGAATTACCTTCACCATCGCCTGGTATATCTGCATCCAACTGCAACTCAATAGAAGCCCAAATGGGATCAGCCATATCAGGTATGGGCAATTGCTGCATCTTTTCTGCAATTAAAATTTCGTATGTTGTTTTTTTATTCACTTTTAAATTCCGGATATTTTTTTTTGTAAATTTTTTCTGGCTTCACTCAAATGCCACTTGCTGGTTCCCTCACTTATGCCTAAGTGTGTGGCAATTTCTTTATGGGAATAACCGTCTAATGCAAACAATACAAATACGGCATGTGTGGCAGGCGGCAACTGTTTTATCAATTCCATTATTGCTACTGCATCTGTTGCCTCAATTACAGCATTATTAATATACGGTTCTTCTGCTGTATCAATTTCCGCAGTGCTAAACCGGCTGCGTTGTTTTATATGGTCAAGTGCTTGGTTGGTAATAATTCGTTTCAGCCACGATTGTATTGTTCCTTTTGTTTCATCAAAGGAATGAATACTTTTAAAAACTTTTACAAAAGAATGGCTCAATATTGCAGCTGCATCCTGTGTATCTCTTGAGTATCGCAATGCTACCGACATAGCAAAACCATACAGTTGCCGAAACAATTGTTCCTGTGCTTTTCTGCTGCCACTGCGGCAATCAGTAATAATGATATGTAAATCCTGTTCCAAGTTTTTTAAAAAAATTATATTGGGGCTCTCGGCTGCAACTCAGTATTCAATTTTTGTTCCGGCTGTTCACTCCAAGTCCTCATTTCACTTCGTTGCGTTCCGGGCTTTCCGCTTCAATCCGGCAGCCCTTCAGCAATAGAATCTTTACTGTGCAATCTATACTGGTTACCATGCTGAATTATTTACACGCCTTGCAAAAATAGCCGTTGCTATTGCAGCTACCGTTAATCTATCCATGGCGAGTAAAACCTACAAAGTAGCCGGCTGGGCTCCCGTGCAAGAGGCCAGCAAAAACGCTGGCCCGCCCATTTGGGACGTCGTAGAGACGTACCTGAA
>JAYVJU010000034.1:0-19763 GCA_043769035.1 Ferruginibacter sp. | reverse complement strand
AATTAATTAAACTGTTGCTGCCGCAAAACTAAAAAACGGTTTTTTATCATTACAATAATGCCTGTTAAAACTTACCCGGGTAAATTGTATTTAACAAGGTTTTGTAACCGGTCATATCTTTATTTTCTTTTAATACCTGCAGGTTTTCTTTCGTTATTATAAGGAATGAATATTTGTTAGCAGGTAACCAGGATAATTCTCTCGGGGCATCTTTTTTCAGCTTGGCGTAATATTCTAAAGCAGCAGCACCATCTGCAAAAGACGACATTACCAAAAGATTAAGGCCTGCATCCAACGCATCTTTATTGATGTCTATCACCTGGCCATAATAGTTTTCTTTATTGTAACGGCCCAGCGCATTTTTTGCTTCATTAACATATACGCCATCTACTTTATCTAAAATCATTATTACCGTATGCGGCGCATCTGTTTTCATTACAAAAGAGCCTTTAGCTAAAACAGGTATGGCTTTAACGGTATCTTTTACATTAACCGGTGGTGCTGTAACAACAATTTGTTTTGCTGGTGCAGCTGGTGCAACCGGTGGTGCTTTTGCAATTGGTTTATTATCTTCAATTGCTATCAGCCTGGTATCATCTTCGGCTCTTGTAACCTGTAAGTTGGTAAGGTAAGTTTCAATTTCTTTTCTTCTTTGCAATACACTAATCATTGTTTCGGCCTTATTCTTTAACGGCGAGTTTGGATTATTTTGGATGAGTGCATTTAAACCGGCTATTGCAACACTGTCGTTACGCTGGCGTACATTGTACAGTGCTTCAATATAAAGTAATTGCGGTGTCCAGTAATTTATGCCATACAAAGCGTCGGCTTTTTTCTTTTCTGCAAGTGCTTCTTCAAACCTGCCTTCTATAAAAAGATTGTAAATATTTTCGTACAGTTTTGTAGCCTGGGGGTTTTGTATTTTTGGATCGAGGGCAGCAGGGTTATTCAGCAATTGCCCTGCTTTGCTATTGATAAATTTTGTGTTTATTAAATTTTTATAGTAGTTGGCTCTTTCTGTATTGCCCAGTTTATTATAACAGTAATACAATCCCAAATACACATCCCCATCTTCTAATTTATCAGGGAAGCGTTGCAGGTAATCTTCGTAAGTTGTTATGGCTGCCTGGTAATCTTCCAGTTCGTTCTGGTATAATTTTGCAAGTGAGAATAAGTTTTCGGCAAGTACAGTATTACTACTGTCTAATTTTTCTTTGGTAAGCGGTAACTGTTCCATTAACGCCTCGTAACTTATTTCTGTTGGCAGTAAAGATGCATTACTGCTGCTATCCGTTACGGAATTTCTTCCGCTTGTAGTGCCGGTAACATTTTTTAAACTGATATCAATGGCTGCTTTTCTGCGCCAGTTATCTACATTAACCCTGCTGCCCCATTTGCTTTTAAAATCATTAAATCCTCTTGATTTTAGAGAGCTGTTATAAAAATACCATTCTCCTTTGGCGCTGTTTGTTGCAAACAAATCAGCCGGTGGGGCATTCCTGTTTTGAAAAACTGGTGATGTGCCGCTTGCTGTAGCGCTCTCATCTTTAAGGCCGCTTTCTTTACGCAGTTTCTTCACTAATTTTTTTACAAAGATTTCTCTGTCGGCAGCAGGAAGTGTTGCTATGCGTTGCAGGCTGTCTTCCCGTTCAATATTATCTATAAAGCCAACTATTTTGGTTAAAGCGGCACGCCTTGATTCTATCTGTGCCATTTTATCTGCAAGGGTTGTATCACTCAGTTGCAGGCTGTCGTACATATTGGCCGCCATTTTATACATGCGGCGGTTGTAAGCAATATCGCCTAATTGCAAAAAGGCTTTGTTTTTATACGGAATATTATTCTCATTGTATTTAACGCTTTTGTCAAAGTAAATAATAGCAGCATTGGTATCGGGCTTTTGCATGGCAAGAATACCGGCAGAATGATACACAATATCACGATAAGCTTCAAACTTATCTTTTTTTGCCATTTTTAAAAGATTGGCAATACTGTTATTTAACTCTTTTCCATTATCGCCGCTGCGGTACATTTTAGCATTATTCAGCTGGGCATAAATATCAAGTAAAGGATCGATAGTGTGTTGCGACGCTTTGTTATAATATACCGAGGCCTTTTCTATATTGCCATTCATTTCGTATAACTGCGCCAGTAAAAACTCTCTTCTCGATCTATCCTGTTTATCATCGGAATTGCTCAATGCTTTTTCCAGGTGAACAGCAGTACTGTCGTAGCCGCCCTGTTTAAAATACCAATAAGCATTTACATCATTCAGGTCGTTTTGTAAACGTTTGGGCAGGTTGGCATCGTTTTGTAAAGTGTTGATGAGGCCGGCACTTTCTCCAAATTCATCCTGCTCAATAAGTGTACGGGCAAGCCATATCAATGCATCGTTACGGCTTGGTGGTAATGCAGCTATCTTTTGTAAAATGTTTCTTTTTTCCGTATTGGCAATTGAAATATTACTGGCGCTGGCCGAGGCGTTGCCACCTACAACACGGTTATCGTCTTCGCCTTTTTTGCGGGGAAATAAATTGTAATTAATAAACTGAAATGTCATTGCAGCCGAATCAAAATCTTTGCGGTAGTAATAGGCTTTTCCTATAAGCAGGTAAAGGTTGTCGATCCAGTCGTTACGCAAATCGTGTAATAAAATACCGGCAGTACATTTATAAATAACAGAATCAAATTCCCCTTTTTGCGATGCGGTATTATCTAAAGTGTAAGGATAAAACGGAAGCAGTTTGCTGTAATCATCTATGCTGGCAAGCTTTGCTCTTTCGATAGCAGCATTTACTTTATTGTTGGCATTAAAATAATAATTGTAATGGGTTACGGTATTTTGTATAAAATTCCTGGGCTTGGTAAATTTTTTGTCTGCTGTTTTTTCCGATCCTAATTTCCGGGTCTCGTACTTTTCAGGTTTTTTTTCTTTACCAAATGGATCAAGCGTCCACACAGGTTGAGCAATTGACCTGGTAAAACAAAGGAGTGAAACGCAAAAAAGCAATATATAAAGACTTGTTTTCTTCAGCATGAATCAAATGGTTAGATAACGGGGTTAAATATCGGTATTTTTTATTGAATGATGCCTGTAAAGGTATTAGATTAATGGCACTTTAGCCTTTTTTTAAGAGGATAGGCAGGCATGAAATATTACACGTAACGCCTTGGGTATAAGTACTCATTTTTATAGGGATATTGCTTTTTCAGCCTTCTTTACTTAATTTTATCGTCCTGCAAAAAAAATATATGGCAAAATTTGACGCCAACAACACATTAAAACGCTTAAGAAATCGTTACAGGTTGGTGGTTATGAATGAGGACACCTACGAAGAGGTGGTAAGGTTTAAGCTAAACCGGCTGAGTGTTTATATAGCTTTAAGTACCCTTTTTGTTTTATTAACCGGCTTAACCGTGGCATTAATAGTATTTACACCGCTTAAATATTATTTGCCGGGGGTGGGTTATGGTAATTCCAAACAGGTAAAGGAATATAAAATGCTTAAAATAAGAACAGACTCGATAGAACAGGCTTTGCAATACAAGCAACAATATTTGAACGATTTGCAGAAAGTTTTGGGAGGAACTGTTCCCAAACTGGATACCAACAAGCTGGATTTACCAAAACTGGAGAATAGTGATGATTGATTGAAAAATTTGCAACCTCAAAAACTACAAGAATATGTTTAATTCCAAATCTAAGTCAACTCTTGACGAAACGACCGCTGGTTCCACCACCATCATCGGGGCAGGAACCACCATTACCGGCAATGTGTTAAGCAACGGCGATATACGTATTGACGGTATTATAAAAGGCAATCTTATTGCAAAAGCTAAAATTTTAATTGGTGCCGAAGGGCTGATTGAAGGAGATATTGACGGTAAGCAGGCTGATATTTTAGGTAAGGTAAAGGGTAAAATAAAAGTTGCCGATCTGTTATACCTGCATGGTAAAGCTGTAGTTGACGGTGATATTTGTGCTGGTAAATTACAGATAGAGCCTACCGCAGCTTTTAACGGCCAGTGCCAGATGGGGGCCAATATAGTAGAACTGATAACCGAAAGAGCCAATGCGGTTAATGAATAACCGGTTGCTCTAGCATTGTTTGAATATATTTTTTAATGCCTTCAATTTTATTGAAGGCATTGCTGTTATATTTTGGGTGTTATCTTTGCAGCCATTCTTTTTTATATAAAAGAAATGCCCGAATAAAAAAAACACCATGCAAGAAAACCGCAAACAGATTTTTCCTTTAGTTTTTCTCTTTATTTTTTTGAACGCCTTCTTTTTAACAATGCCTGCTTTTTTAGAAAAAAAAGGTATTGACAGGGATGTGCTGATAGCAGCCAATGCTTTATTTTTTTTAACCAACTTTATTGTGTTTGTTTTACAGCGCAAAGCATTGCAAAATGCCAATCCAAATGCATTTGTACGCAGCATAATGGCCGGCACCATGATAAAAATGCTTGTAGTTGCCGGGGCATTTGTAGCTTATATTATGCTTGCCGGCAAAGCAGTAAACAAGCCTGCGGTATATATTTCCATTTTCCTGTATTTCCTTTACCTTGCTGTTGAAGTTGCCATTGTAATGAAGATGAATAAAAAGAAAAATGCCTAAACAGGAAGCACCGCTTTTACAGTTACAATCTTATTTACCCCAGGGCAGTTTTGACGAAGTGCTGTATTACCTGCAACATTACAAAGTACATCTTACCATTACCAGGAGCCGCCAGAGTATTTTAGGCGACTACCGCCATGCCCATGCCGATAAAACGCACCGCATAAGTGTAAACGGCAATTTGAATAAATATGCTTTTTTAATTACGCTGTTGCATGAGCTGGCACATTTATTTACCTACGAACAGTTTGGGCACCGGGTTATGGCACATGGTAAAGAGTGGAAAAATGAATTCAGTAAGATACTGGCCCGCTTTTTATTGCAAAAGGTTTTTCCGGCAGATATTGAAAAAGCATTGTTGCAGACATTGCAAAACCCTGCGGCCAGTAGCTGCGGCGATGAAAAATTATTAAGGGTACTGCATAATTATGATGAAAAAAAACAGGGCGTACATTTAATAGAACAACTTACTGAGGGCAGCCTGTTTAAAATAAAAGGCAACCGCATTTTTAAAAAAGGAGAACAGGTGCGTAAAAGGTATAAATGTGTTGAAGTTAAAACCGGAAAAATGTATTTGTTCAGCCCGGTGTACGAAGTGGAATTTATTCCGGGTTAATTCAGCCATCTCTCCAGCACTCTTTCATCTGCACTTAATTTACCCAGTACTTTATATTTACTTTGCTTTAAAACCCAGCTGGAAGCTGCGGTTTCTTTTTGAACATTTCTTGTGCCAACAAATGTAGAATGGATGAAGTAAATCTGGCTATTATCATTATAAATAAAACCAGTGTGGTTATCCAGCCCAACAATGTATAATCCATAACCCTGTTGCTGAATGGCCTGTATAAAAACAGCTATATCAACATTACTAAAGCGGCGGATGTATTTAGGTTGAATTAATGTTGTTATCATTTGCTCTGATGCACACTGTGCCAGTTTTATACGGGCAAGGTTTAACCCGGCATCCCGTAATACAGTAGTTACAAAATAGCCGCAGGCAATATTGCCCTGCTGTGGTTTTTCGCTAATGCCATTGTAATCCCATTTAGTGCCTATCCAGTTGGGCATAATAGTTTCGGCTACAGCCCGGGTAAATATTTTTTCCTTTCCTTCTTTTGATAATATAGACCAGTTTATTTTACTTTTTTGTTTGACGACGAGAATTTGTTTTTTGCAGGAATCATAATTTATCGGAGTACTAACAGTAGTAGTTGCCACAGGCTCGGCAGCACTTACCTGTTTATCTTTTTGATGACAGGCATTTAATAAAAACAATAAAAAAATTGGGGGAAATAATTTCATTTTACAAATCTGGGTCTTAGATTCAGTAACAACTAAATTCCATACAACTAATCCTCTAAATCTTTTATCATCCAGATATCGCAGCCGCCATGGCCGCTATTGCCTTGTGGTGCATCCAGGTAACTGAATCCCATTTTTTCATAAAGCGGTACGGCAATATTCAATTCGGGCATGGTTTCTAAATATATTTTTTTGTAGCCCAGTTCTTTGGCTGCGGTAAAGCATTGCTGCATCAATAATTTTCCAATGCCCTTGCCTCTTGCTTCAGGGGCAAGATAAAGTTTTACCAGTTCGCAGGTGTCTTCGGGTAAATTTGCCGTAGGGTAAATACCGGCACCGCCAAGTATCATGCTGTTTTCTTCTGCAACAAAATAAATGCTTTTATCTGCCGTAAAAACGGCGGATAAATTATCGGTGGTAGCATCAAAATAAACTGTGCCGGGTTTATTGGCATTAAATTCTTTTAAAGATTTTCGGATGATTTTTGCCAGCATCGCATTATCCGCAGTTTGTATTGTTCTCAGTATAAAATTTCCCATAATAATTAAGCATCTTTTTCTTCAACAAAACGCAACAGGTTACCGTTATTATCTTTTACACAAAATTCTTTCAACCGGCCGGGGGCATCTTTCAGTTGTCCTTTTAAATTAATGATATCAGCAGCCGATAATTCGCTGTAAAGGCATTCCAGATCAGTTACTTTAATATAACAGCGGGAGTTTTCGCAAAGATGTTTATCGGCACACAGGAAAAAGTGTATTTCCACGGCATCTTTTTTCATCACCACGTACCCTCCCTGGTTATAAGTTGTAAAACCTAATTTGTTTTCATAGAACATTATGGTTTCTTTTATGTTTAATGCAGGTAAAACCGGTACAATCTTTTGTATCATTTTATTTTTTATTACAAGTAAGATAGTGTGTTTTAAAAAAATAATATACTTTCGATGCTGAAATTAACCATGTAGCCCCTTTGTTTGAAGTAAAAAAATATAGCGAAGAAGAATTAGTTGTGGAATTGCAGGGACGCAACCAGCAGGCATTCTCATATTTATATGATAATTATGCCGGAGCATTAAACGGGGTAATTACCAAGCTTGTTGAAGACAGGGAGCTTGCGGAAGATATATTGCAGGAAGTTTTTGTTAAAATATGGAATAATTTCTCCAGTTACGATGCCACAAAGGGGCGTTTGTTTACATGGATGATTAATATTACACGAAATCTTACTATTGATACGTTGAGGAGTAAAGGGTATAAAAAACAACAGAAAATCTCAAGTGATGAGAATTCCGTAAGTAATTATGCCGAAAGTGGAGCAGTAGAAAAATTTGATACACTGGGTATAAGAAAACAATTGGTAAACCTGAAGCCAGAGCAAAAGGTTATTATTGACCTGGCGTATTTTAACGGATATACCCAGGATGAAATTTCAAAAGAGATGGGCATACCTTTGGGTACTGTAAAAACACGAATGCGGTCGGCCATACTGGAGTTAAGAAAATTATTACAATAAAAAGTGGATATACAAGATATCATATCATCAGGGTTATTGGAGCTTTATGCAGCCGGGCTTACTTCTAACGAAGAAAGCGCACAGGTACAGGCATGGGTAAAACAATACCCCGAAGTTGCAGCTGAACTGAAAGCCATAGAATTGGGGCTGGAGGATTATGCACAGGCAAATGCAGTAGCACCTGCTGCCGGGGTAAAAGATAAATTGTTTGCACAAATCAATAACCAGGTAACTGCTGCCAATGGTAACAACTTTGCTAAACCGGCCGCCGTTGTAGCAATAAAAAATTATTGGAAATGGGCAGCAGCAGCGTCGGTAATATTATTAATAGGAAGTGTAGCAATGAATTTTATTTACTTCAATAAATTTACTACGGTTAACAATAATTTACAGCAGGCACAGGAAAAATTATCACTTGCCGATCAGCAAATGACAGACATGAGCAAGGATATGGAAGTAGTACACAGTCCGTATAGCATGCCTGTTGCACTTAAAGGCCAGGAGGTAATGCCTGATGCCACTGCAAAAATTTTCTGGATGCAGAATACCAAGGAAGTAATGGTTGATGCCAGTAATTTACCCGATGCTCCTTCGGGCATGCAATACCAGTTTTGGGCAATTGTTGATGGCAAAGCTGTAGATGGCGGCATGATAATTACAAATGATAAGGGTAAAAAATTCCGTATGCAAAAGATGAAATCTTTTGGCAGAGCCGAGTTCTTTGCCATCTCCCTGGAAAAAGAAGGCGGTAGCCCGGTGCCTACTAAGGTTGTAAGTATGGGTAAAATTTAATCTCTCTTTTATAAATTTCCTTTCATCTTTTATAAGCCGTTTTATTTTACCTGATAAAAAACGGAACAAACTTCAACAAGAAAAAATATTTAAAAAGTCAATCCAATAATTTTCATCCTTCGTAAGTGTTTGTGTAAACTTTAATAATAAAAAATAAAACACACATTTATGAAACAGGTTAAAAAATTATTTTTTGTAGCAATGGCGTCATTATTCTTCAATGCTTCATTTGCTCAAATGGAAGAAACTAAAATGGTTGGCGGAGCTGCTATGTATCCTTCAAAAAACATTGTAGAAAATGCAGTAAACAGTAAAGACCATACCACATTGGTGGCTGCGGTAAAAGCTGCCGGGCTGGTTGCCACATTACAAAGTGCAGGACCATTTACAGTATTTGCACCAACCAACAAAGCTTTTGAAATGTTACCTGCAGGTACTGTAGATAATTTATTAAAACCAGAAAGTAAAGCTGCCTTAACCGGTGTGTTAACTTATCATGTGGTTGCTGGTAAATATTCTTCAATGGACCTGGCTAAATTAATTAAAGCCGGAAAAGGTACTGCAACAGTAAAAACTGTAGCTGGCGGAAATTTAATGATAATGATGAAAGGAAAGAAAATTGCCATTAAAGATGAAAACGGTGGTGTTGCTTATGTAACCATTAAAGATGTTAATCAAAGCAATGGTGTTATACATGTAATTGATCATGTAGTATTACCAAAAATGTAAAAATGCTGATCACGGGGTAAATTAAGCGCTGTTCTTTTTTAAGGGCAGCGTTTTTATTTTTTGTTTAACAGCGAATAAATGGCAGTATCTAAAAATTTCCCCCGAAAAAAGAAATCTTCTTTAAAATAGGCTTCTCTTACAAAACCGGTTTTTTCTAAAAGTGCAGCCGAAGCAGCATTGCCGGGATTAATATGTGCCTCTATACTGTGCAGCTTTATATTGTTAAAGCCATAATCAATAACAGTTAGCACAGCTTCTTTCACTAATCCCTTGCCCCAAAGGTCGGGGTGTATCATATAACCGATTTCGGCTCGGTAATGTTGTTTTATTATTCTCCAAAAGCCAATTGTGCCAACCAGTATTTCAGGCTTTTCTTTCAGGCTTATGGCCCAGTTTATGCCATCATTATTATTCAGGTCATTATCAATTCGTTCAACCAGCTCTTCAGCTTCCTGTAAAGTTTTGGTTCTTTCTTTGTCAATAAATTGCATTACTTTTTCGCTGGAACGAAGGAAGAGCAATGCAGCAGCATCTGCTTTTGTTATGCGCCTTAACAGTAACCTGTCGGTTTCAAGTTGTGGAAATGGTGTAAATACCGGCTCAAGCATGGTTTAAATTTTATGTTACAGCAAAATACTTTTCTTAATTTTAAACTATGGTAAAAATAAAAATAATCTTGCCGGCAGCATTGTTTTTTTTAGTGCCGCTTTTTTCTGTGGCTCAAAATTTTGGTGGCAATGCTCCATCTATAAAGTGGAAACAGATCAATACAAAAAAAACAAAAATTATTTTTCCGGCAGGGCTCGACAGCCAGGCTAACCGCATTGCCAATGTTGTTGAGTTAATGGATATTGCTACTTCTAAAACAATGGGTGGTAGCCAGCGCAAATGGAATATTGTATTGCAAAATCAGACCACCATATCCAATGCATATGTTCGTATGGCGCCAATACTTAGTGAATTGTATATGATGCCGCCGCAGGATAATTTTTCAACCGGCAGCCTTCGCTGGGATGATAACCTCATCATTCACGAAAACCGGCACATGCAGCAGTTTAGTAATTTAAATATCGGGGTGGCCAAATTGTTTTCTTTTTTCCTGGGGCAGGAAGGCCAGCTGTTTGCAAACGGCCTTTTATTACCCGACTTTTTTTTTGAAGGCGATGCAGTATGGCAGGAGACTTTGGCAAGTGCACAAGGCAGGGGCAGGATGCCATCTTTTCTTAATGGCTTTAAATCGCTTTGGCTCGAAAATAAAAAATACAGCTGGTCTAAATACCGCAGTGGTTCTTTAAAAGATTTTGTGCCGGATCATTATCCTATTGGTTATATTTTGATTGGTTATGGTTATGAAAAATACGGCTCCGACTTTTGGAAAAAAGTAACCGGGGATGCCATGCGCTTGAAAAGCTTTTTTAATAAAGCCATTGAAAGAAATTCAGGTGTGCCGTTTAAACAATTTAGAGCTGACGCTATAAATTATTTTAGAGAGAAATCAATTTTTGAAGAAAACCCTGTATTGAAAAAAACGGAATTTTCAATGCCGCTTAATTATTTAACGGGTATTAAAAAGAATAATGTTATTGATTATCTTTTTCCAAACTACATCAGCGACGACAGCATACTGGTTACAAAAAAATCGTATAAAGAAATTGAAGCTTTTTATTTGCTGGTAAATGGTAAAGAAGAAAAAATAAGGGTAAAGAATTTTGTGCTGGATGATTATTATTCTTACAATAACGGTAAAATTGTTTACGCTTCATACCAGTCGGATCCCAGATGGACAAACAGGGATTACAGTGTAATTCAATTACTGGATATTAAAACAAAACAACAAAAGCAACTTACAACCAGGTCGAAATATTTTTCGCCGGATATTAATGCGGCAGGTACAGAAATTTTAGCAGTAAGTGTAAATACTGATGGCACAAACAATTTACACCGCCTTGATGCAGGTAGAGGAGCAGTAATTCAACAGGTACCAAATGCCAATAACTATTTCTTTACGCAAACAAAATATATCAACAGCACAACTGCAGTATCTGCTGTAAAAAATCCAGAAGGTAAAATGGCGTTGGTAAAAGTTGATCTTACAAATGGATCTTCGGAAATACTTACTCCTTTTTCTTTTAATGTGCTGGGCTATCCTGCAGTAAAAGGCGATACTGTTTATTTTAGTATGATGAACAGTAATGCAGATAAAATATTTGCAGTTAACTTAAGTAATAAAAACATTTACAGGGTAACCAATAATCTTAATGGTGTTTATTACCCGGCAGTAAATGCAAAAGGAGACTTGCTTTTTAGTTCTTTTACTGCAGCAGGCCACCGTTTAACTAAGCAGGATATACAAAAAGGCGAGTGGAAAAAATTTGAGGCTGCCGAATTTACAAACACTGAAAATCTTTATACTTCATCAGCGGCCTTAACAAAAAATGGTGCCGGAGCTTTATATACTTTAGCTGATACTAAAAATCCGGTTACAAAATATAAAAAGGCATTTCATCTTTTTAATTTTCACAGCTGGCGGCCCATAATTGCCGACCCTGAATTTGGCTATGCCCTGTTCAGCGATAATGTGATGAGCAATTTTAGTAATAATCTTACCTATACTTATAACCGTAACGATAAAAGCCATACTGTTGGCATTAACGGAATTTATGGAGGCTTGCTGCCCTTATTAAATATTGGTGCCGAGGAAAGTTTTAACCGCACAGTTGACACTGCATTGGGTAAACCATTTCAATTTAATTCGGCTACTTTAAAAACCGGGTTTTCTATTCCTTTAAATTTTGTTGGTGGCAGAACAAACCAGTTTTTAAATATGGGGGCAGGCTATAATATTGAACAATATTATTACAGGGGAGTAGGTAAAAATATTTTTAATAATAAGTCACTCAACTACGTAAATGCATTTTTATCGTTCAGTAATGTAAGCCGCCGTGCAAAGCAGCATATTAATCCACGTTGGGCACAAAGTATTTCACTGGCATACCGGGATGCATTTAATTTCAGAGACAGTCATAAATTCACAGGTAGTTCTTCGTTTTATTTTCCGGGGCTGTCGGTAAATCATAGTTTAGTAATAAATGCTGCATATCAAAAACGGGATAGTCTGCCTGATTTATTCAGTAATACATTTCCCTATGCCAGGGGTTACGAAGCTTTAAGTACAAGACGCATGTATAAAGTTGGTGCTAATTATCATTTTCCTTTGTTATATCCCGATGGAGGCATTCCCGGTTTAATTTATTTTCAACGCATAAGAGCTAATGTATTTTACGATTACAATAATGCAAAGGCAAGAGTAAATGGTGTGCTTACAGAAATAAAAAACAGGAGTACCGGGGGAGAATTATATTTCGATACAAAAATCTGGAACTCATTACCTGTTAGTTTTGGTGTACGCTTTGCCCGTTTGTTAGATGTTGATTTGCTGAACCCCACTGTAAAAAACAGATGGGAGATAATTGTACCAATAGGGTTGATACCGGATTAAGCAGGTATAAAAAAAGCCTCAACAATAAACTGCTGAAGCTTTTATATAATTATTGGGTTAGTTCAGTTTAATGCCACCTGTTCAAGTATGTCATTCATATCAATACCGCTGTGGCTTTCGTCATAGACACATTCGCCGTTTTTAATTAAAAGTACCTGTGGCGATTCATGGTAAACAGCAAAATCTTCAGCAATTTTATTGGATAACTGTCGGTGTTTAATCAAATCGAGAAAGTGAAAATCTATTCCTTCAGGTTGTAAACTCCGTTCAAGCCTGCTTTTGGCCATGCTGCTTATAGAGCAGCGGGTGCTGTGCTTAAAAATTAATTGTGGCTTTTGGTTAGATGATGCTTTGATATTATCTAACTCAAGCTCATTAGTTAAGTCCATCCAGTTCATAACTGTTACTTAATTAATGAATAATACCTTCTGTTCCGGGACAACCGCTTCTTGACTTACGGCTGCTGGTGCAACTGGTAAATACTGCTGCCATTATTGCAATCAGGGCAAAAACAAAAAAAACTCTTTTCATGTTTAAAATTTCAGGTTAAAAAACTATTATTGTAATTCTTATCTTTTTGCAAAGATAAATTATCAACGGTAAACGACGAAATCCAGTAAATATTACCTTCACTTACAAAATCATTGCAAAAACTAAGCTAATTTAGTTCTTAAACTACAGTAAATTAAAAATAACCTTCCATTAACCATGTTACAACTAAAACGTCCAATTGCCTTTATCGACCTTGAAACTACCGGAGTAAGCCTTTCAACCGACCGTATTGTAGAAATTGCAATAATCAAATTGCTGCCCGATGATACCCGGCAGGTAAAACGGAAACTGATCAATCCTCAAATGCCCATACCAAAATCATCAACAGATATACATGGTATTACCGATGAGATGGTAAAAGATGCACCTACATTTAAACAGGTTGCCAATGAAGTAAAAGTATATATTGAAAACTGTGACCTTGGTGGCTACAACAGTAACCGTTTTGATATTCCTATTTTAATGGAAGAATTTTTACGTGTTGGCCTTGAAATTGATTTAAGCAAAAGAAAAATGGTGGATGTGCAACATATATTTTACACTATGGAACCACGTACACTTAGTGCTGCCTATAAATTCTTTTGCGAAAAAGAATTGGTAGATGCACATAGCGCAGAGGCTGATGTTAGTGCCACCATTGATGTGTTTTTAGCACAACTTAAACGTTACGGAAATCTTGGCAATTCAGTAGAATCAGTACTGAGTGTAATAGGCGAAGATAAAATTGTAGATTATGCCCGCCGCTTTGGTTTTGATGACAAAGGGATAGAGATATTTAATTTTGGCAAACATAAAGGAAGGCCGGTAGCAGATGTGCTAAAGGCTGAACCTCAATACTATGACTGGATGATGAGGGGTGATTTCCCCCTGCATACCAAGCAAAAACTAACCGAAATATTAAACAGAACCCTGTTAAAAAATAATTAAATGCCTTTTGCGGATAATATGTGTGTTTAGCATTAAGCAAAATTTTGTAAATTTGATTTGTTCAAATGCATGCATTGGAAAAATTAGTCATCATACCTACATACAACGAAAAGGAAAATATCCAAAGTATTATTGGTGCTGTAATTCGTTTGGGTCAGCAATACCATGTTTTAATTATTGACGACAATTCTCCTGATGGTACTGCAGCAATTGTAAAATCATTATTTGCAAAATATCCCGGCCAACTTTTTTTAGAAGAACGCAGGGGCAAGCTGGGATTAGGCACTGCCTATATTTACGGCTTTAAATGGGCTATAGATAAAGGCTATCGTTTTATTTTTGAAATGGATGCCGATTTTTCTCATAACCCCAATGACCTGGAACGTTTATATACGGCCTGTAAACAAGGTGCTGGAGTTGCTGTTGGTTCAAGATATGTAAAAGGCGGTGCTCTTGAAAACTGGCCTGCTAACCGTATCTTATTATCAAAGGGAGCATCATTATATACCCGTTTAATAACCTGGATGCCTGTTAAAGATCCCACTGCCGGTTTTGTATGTTACCGGAAGGAGGTATTGGAAGCAATAAATCTGGAAGGTATCAGTTTTGTGGGCTACGCTTTCCAGATTGAAATGAAATTTGCTGCCTGGAAATTAGGCTTTAAAATAGTTGAAGTACCCATCACATTTATCGACCGTGAATTAGGCGCCAGTAAAATGAATAAAGGAATTGTAAAAGAAGGCATTCTGGGAGTGCTGAAATTACGCTGGCTAAGCATCTTTAAAAACTACCGTAAAAAGGTTACCAACACCGTTTACACCGAGTCCCTTTCGTTTCAGCAACAAATGATGCTGGAGCAGAAATAATTTTATCTCCTCTCAAAGAAAGTATTTTTTAGCAGTTTATGTAATACTGAAAACGGCTGCATCAGTATTACAAATTAACGCTTATGCAGCAACTCCAACTCTCCATCCCGGAGCCATGCCATCAAAACTGGCATGAAATGAATCCAACACAACAAGGCCGCTTTTGTAATGCCTGCGCCAAAGAAGTAATTGATTTTAGCACAATGAGCGATAGTGAAGTATTAAATTATTTTTCTTCCTTAAAAAACGAAAAGGTTTGTGGCAGGGCTTACCCCGATCAACTGGACAGGGCAATAACAATGCCCAAAGAAATTAAAAAAGCAAAATTCCGGTACTGGAATTATGCTGCCATGTTCTTTTTGTTTTTTTCTAAAATGAGTATAAAAGCACAGGCGCAAGGGCAGGTAATTACTGTGCCGGCAAAAATTGATGTAAGCACATCGTTGCAGGGAAGAGTTGGAGGTATTATGATAAATAATAAAAAGATCATGTCCGGAAAAATCACCGACACAGAAGGCAACCCGGTTTCTTTTGCAACAATAAAAATAAAAGGTGCAAAGCTGGCTTTCGCTACAGATGCAACCGGGAATTATTCAATTAAGGTAAATACTAAAATTGATGTGCTTGAAATAAATGCAATTGGTTTTGAAACAAAAGAAGTTAGTTGCAAAGATTTTAGTTCAACAGATATAGAGCTAACACAACTGGAAAATAAATGGTTGGGAGAGGTTGTGGTAACTGTAGGAGCTATTAGCTACACAGAAAACGATTATATAACACAGCCAAATCCTAAACATGTTGCATTGCTTGAAGTAAAGGATAATGGGACTATGCAGCCTGTAAGCAATGCAACCGTATTAATTGAAAAGGCGGGAGATAACAAGGTTGATAATGCTGTTACTGATAAGAAAGGTATTTATAAGCTGAGGTGGATTAAAGAGTATGAAACTTACAAAATAACAATAGTAGCCGAGGGTTATTTAAAGCAGGATATAATTATTAAAGAAACGGACTTTAGTGAGCGGAAGAAACTTAGGCCTGTTTTTCTGGAAAAGGCTCCCGTTTTATCTGACTTTAAAAAACTTGACGGTATTGTGGTACAGTCAACAAATTGCACAATAAAGAAAGGTTATATCACAGGTGCCGCCACTGTAGTTTCAGGGCAAATGATACCCGGTATTACTATAAAGAATACATTGACGGATACTGTAAAATTAATTACAACAAAAATTGCAGGTGCTTTAAAAATTTATCCCAATCCTGCACAGCGTGGCCATGCATTTACACTTTCTTTAAAATTAAAACAGGCGGGTAATTACAATGTTCAAATAGTTGATGCAGGGGGTAGAGTTGTTTTGCAAAAAAAAATTTATGCAACTGCAAAAGAGTTTACTGATAAAGTACAAGCAGACAGCAGGTGGAGCGGTGGAACTTATTTTATCCGGGTAGTTGATAGTAATAACAGGTTAATAAGCACAAATAATTTAATTCTTCAGTAGTTGGTTCTTACGCCGGCCATGATGTTTACCTCACAGAGTAATCCAAGCAGGAGCATCGGGCCGGTTTTTATTTAAATGCAGGATGAAATTGCTGCAGTGTATTTCTTAAAAATTCCCTGTCTAAATGCGTATAAATTTCTGTGGTGGTAATGCTTTCGTGGCCCAGCATTTCCTGTACGGCACGTAAATCGGCGCCACCTTCTACCAAATGGGTAGCAAAAGAATGCCGGAAGGTATGCGGCGATATGTTTTTTATAATACCTGCTTTTTTTGTCAGCTCTTTCAATATTAAAAAAACCATTACCCTTGTAAGTTTGCTTCCCCTGCGGTTTAAAAACAAAATATCTTCCTGCCCTTTTTGTATAGCAATGTGTACACGGATATCGTCCTTGTAAATTTTAATGTATTTAATAGCATCGCTGCCAATGGGCACCAATCTTTCTTTATCACCTTTACCAATCACCCTTACAAAACCCACATCTAAATACAAACAGCTTAATTTTAAGTTTACCAGTTCTGTTACTCTTAAGCCGCAGCTGTATAATGTTTCCAGCATGGCCTTGTTTCTGCCGCCTTCGGGTTTGCTCAGGTCAATCTGTGCAATAATGCTTTCTATTTCTTCAAAACTCAATACATCCGGTAAGGCACGTTTTAATTTGGGGGCTTCCAGCAAAACTGTAGGATCATTGTTAGTAATCTGTTCCAGCAAACAGTATTTATAAAAACTCCGCAGGCCCGAAATTATTCTTGCCTGCGATGAAGGTGTCATCCCCAGTTCGGCCACCCATTTTACAAAACGCTCCAGGTCTTTTAAAGTTACCTGTTGGGGGCTTTTAGCTTCTTTTTCAGATAAGAACAGGGTGAGTTTGTCAATGTCACGCAGGTAGGCTTCAACAGAATTAGCTGCCAGCGATTTTTCCAACTGCAGCCAGGCTTTATATCCTTTTTTGTAAGCGTCCCACATAGGCCCCTATCCCCTAAAGGGGGACTGCAGTTTTAAAATTAATGTTTTACAATCTTTACGCACTTGTCTAAAAATGTTTATTTAAAACAATTATACGTTATTTTCGCTGCTTTAATTTCATCAACAGCAATATAAATTCAAGATGCAGGCAGTAAATCTCCGTTCCTTTAAACAAAAAGTAAGGTATAATAAAAGATCATTAAAACGGTTTCTTACCAAGATTGAAAAAAATCCGCCACGTGGTTTAGATAAAATGACTGCTGCACTTGAACCCGAAGTATGGAAAGAAGTGGATTGCCTTACCTGCGCCAATTGCTGCAAAACCATGACGCCAACTTACACCACAGCAGATATAAAAAGGATAGCAGCGCATTTTAAACAGACGCCTGCTGAATTTAAAGCGCAATGGCTCATGTACGAAAAAAGAGATAAGGATTGGCAAAACAAAAAACAACCCTGCCAGTTTTTAAATTTAAAAGATAATAAGTGCTCTATTTACGAAATACGCCCTTTAGATTGCTCCGGTTTTCCGCATTTACCTAAAAAGAAAATGACGGAGTATATACATGTACATAAGCAAAACATTGAATACTGCCCGGCTACCTATAAGCTGGTGGAGAAGATGCAGGCAGCAATGAATGCTGGTTAATTAAACATACACATCTTCAATAAAAAAATATGCTGCCGGTTCGTTTTTTAAAATGGTAATGGAAAGAATATCGAACTGAATTCTTTTCCATTGCGGAAACTGGTACAAATATTCTTCCGATGCATTAATAAGGTTTTGAATTTTCTTTTTGGTAACACTTTCTTCGGGGTGGCCAAATTTTTTTGTGCGCCTGGTTTTTACTTCTATAAAATGTAATACATTTTCTTTGCTGGCAATAATATCCACTTCCCAATGGCTGTGCCGCCAGTTTTGGTGCAGTATAGCAAACTCTTTTGCAGCAAGATATTCGGCTGCAAGCCCTTCGCCCAAACTGCCGGTTTTATTGTGGTGTGCCATATTTCAAAGGTATTTAAAATGGTAATTAACAGGCTGAGGATAATTGCTTTTATAAAATGCCACGAAAAAACAATTATTACCTATTTTTGCAGCAAATAAATAAAACATAAATGAAGACGCAAAATAAGCAACTGGTATTTATTGCTGCAGGCCTTATACTATTGGCAGCAATAGCAAGATTGATCCCTCACCCGCCAAATTTTGCACCAATTGCATCATTGGCAATTTTTGGAGGTACTGTAATTACTAATAAAAAGTATGCGCTTGTTTTGCCATTGGGTGCATTATTGCTAAGTGATATTCTGTTTGAATTATTTACCAGCACACAGGGCTTTTATGATATCAGCCAAACTTTTGTGTACGGTGCTTTTGTACTTATTACATTTCTTGCCACCAAAATAAAAAAGGTTAATACTACCAATGTTTTGTTAGCATGTCTTTGGAGTGGTGCAATATTTTTTATCCTGTCTAATTTCGGCGTATGGCTAACAGGTGTTCTTTATCCTAAAACCTTTGCTGGTTTAATAGAATGTTATGCAGCGGCTATACCATTTTATAAAAATGAATTTTTTGGAAATATGCTGCTGAATACTTTTATGAGCAACGTATTTTTTACAGCATTACTGTTTGGCGCTTATGCATTGATAAAGAAAACAGCATTTGCCGAAACTACTCAACTGGCCCGATAATAATAAAGAATATTTAAAAAAGCCTGCTGTAATCAGCAGGCTTTTTATTTTGGCTCCAGTACAGCAAACCAATATTTTTCGTGTAGTAATTTTTTTGTAACCTGCACTTCAACAGGTGCAGAAAAAAGCGGGCAATCTAAAACCAAAGTATGAAACTCTCCATTCTCGCCACACACATCCACGCCAGCATTTCTTAAATCGGAAACACATTGTGCATCAATCAGCCTGCCCAAAAAATCCGGCCCCAGCGTTTCGTTACAACTTACAATTATTGTTTCAATACCGGCTTCAAGCATCTGTATCACCAATTGTTCCCTGTCTTGCTGCCATAATGGTAACACAGCAGTAAGCCCTGCGTTGCTGCAAACTTTTTCTTCCCAATCACGGTGTGGTTGCAGATCAATATCGCCAAATACCGCATAGCTTAAATTATATTCCTGTTGTAATTGTTGTAAGGTTGCCGTAAATTTTATTTCATAATCTGCCCAGCTGCTGGCCACTAAATGCATGGGTAAGCCAGCCGCCTTTGCCTGCAATTGTAAAATAGCAGCAGGAATACCGTGGCTTCGTGATATTTGTCCGGCTTCATTTAAAACATTTAATAAAACTGCCGGAGTGTATCCCTCTTTTATTGCCTGCATCAACGCAAAGCAGCTATCCTTACCACCGCTCCAGCTACAGAGTGCATTTTTAATAGTGTTGTTATTTTTTTTCATATTCATTTTCTTCGTACCAGGTATCAACAGCTAAATCTGTTCCATCGGCAGCAGTGGTAGCCAGTTCGTCGCAGCGGTTATTGAA
>JAYVJU010000033.1:0-7725 GCA_043769035.1 Ferruginibacter sp. | reverse complement strand
ATGCAATTGAAAGTTTGCAGCTGGCAACTGTATATGATGAAGTTATTTTTTTAACCCCTGATGGTAAAACACTCAATCAAAAAATGGCAAACAATTTATCGTTAAAAAATAATTTATTAATGATATGCGGCCATTACAAAGGAATAGACCAACGTTTTAGAGATCACTTTATAACCAGCGAAATTTCTATTGGTGATTATGTATTGAGTGGCGGCGAACTGGCAGCGGCAGTATTAACTGATGCCATTGGCAGATTGATACCCGGCGTATTGAATGATGAAACCAGTGCATTAACAGATTCTTTCCAGGATAATTTACTGGCGCCACCGGTGTACACCAGGCCCGAAGAATTCCGTGGCTGGAAAGTGCCAGATGTATTAATGAGCGGTAATCATAAATTAATTGATGAATGGCGACACGAACAATCTGTACAACGTACAAAAGAAAAAAGGCCTGACCTTTTAGATGAATAAAAAAATCCCCGCTGGTACCAGCGGGGATTTTTTTATTTAATCTTTTTTCAATCCAATCAGTGGCAAAGATTTTTCCCTGATCATTTGATTTAGTTTAACCAAATCTTCATCCAGAATTTTTTTAAGTTTATTCAATTGCTCATCTGCCTGCGCTGATAATTCTGTGTAGGCATCTTTTACCTGTTTTGCAGGCGCTGCATTTCCACTCACTGCAAAATCATACAGTCCCGAAATTTTATCATCCAGCCTTATTGGGAAGTTTAATACGTCCTGCCCGCTTTTGGCTTTTGTTTGATGTAGCGCTTCTTCAATTGCCGTCATTTGTTTATTGATGGTATCGGCCTGTTGTTTTATGTCTTTATCCAGGCCTTTTCCCTGTTTATCGATAAAATCATTTATCTGCTTCCGTACATCACGGATATTCTTCTGCGCTTTCTGCATCTCATTAAACTTATCTCTTATTGTAATTAAAAAATTAAACTGGTCTTCGTAATCCTGCTGGCTTAATTTGTAAACAGGATTAGCTTTTATTACAAAGCTGCCTTCGGCAGAATCTTTATCTGCTTTTATTTTATAAAAATAATTGCCGGGTGCAGCCCTTGGACCGGGTACAGCACCATGCCATAAAATCTGTCCTTCAATTTTATCTGCCGGCGGGTAATTCATATCCCATGCAAACTGGTTCATTCCTTTACTTACTTCTATCTTACCTGCCTGTCCGGCAGGCAGGTTCTCTTTTTCTTTAGCGTCGGTTGCAAATATTTTTATTTGCTTTTTATTCTTATCCAGTATTTCAATACTTGCTTTAGAAGAGTCAGTAATATTTTTCACATAATAATTTATCACCGATCCGTTCAGCGGATTCATTCCTGCATTTTTTGCATTTAAATTCTGATAGCCATCGTAACGGTAAGCATCATTCACCGGAAATACATGCAGGTTTTTATTGATTATGCCGGCAGCTTTTTGCTGCACCACGGTTAAATCATCCAATACCCAAAAACTACGGCCCTGTGTAGCAACTATCAAATCATTTTCTTTTATGGTTAAATCTGTTATTGGCACCATTGGCAAATTCAACTGAAAAGGTTTCCAGCTGGCACCATCATCATAACTTATGTACATACCATATTCTGTTCCGGCATACAACAGGCCTTTTACTTTTTTATCGGCACGTAAACATCTTGTAAAATGATTTGCTGCAATGCCATTGGTAATCTTCACCCATGTTTTTCCGTAATCTTCTGTCTTAAAAAGATAAGGTGTAAAATCGTCGCTTTTATATTTTGTACCGGCAAAATAGGCGCTGCCTTTTACAAACGGATCTGTCTCTACACAATTCCACATCATCCATTGGCCTGCTTCTTTTGGCGTTACATTTTCCCAACTGTTGCCACCATCTTTACTTACATGTATCAGCCCGTCATCACTGCCTGTCCACAATAAATCTTTTTCTATTGCAGATTCTGTTGCTGTAAAAACAGTGCTATACACTTCTACCCCGGTATTATCTTTTGTAATGGGGCCGCCGCTGCTGCGCTGCTTTGTTTTGTCATTGGTGGTTAAATCTCCTCCCAATGCTTTCCAGCTTGCGCCTTCATTTTCGGTTACAAATAAATGATTGCCGCCTGCATATAATTTTTTAGGATTGTGCGGCGAAAAGAAAATAGGAAAGTTCCATTGAAAACGATATTTACTTACATCAGCACCAGCTCCCAACGGATCATCGGGCCATACACTTACAGCACGGTTCTCCCCTGTTTTATGATCTAAACGTGATAAGTAGCCGCTGTAATTACCACCATATACCACATCAGGATTTAATGGATCTGCAACTACATAACCGCTTTCTGCACCTGCAGTTTCCTGCCAGTCGTTTTGAGTAATTTGTCCGCCGGCACTTCTTGATAAAATACGCACTGTGCTGTTATCCTGCTGTGCACCTAATATGCGGTAAGGAAAATGATTATCGGTACTTACCCTGTAAAATTGTGCGGTAGGCTGGTTTTCGTAAGTGCTGAAATTGGCACCGCCATCAAAACTTATTTGTGCGCCACCATCATCAGCAACTATCATACGGTTGCCGTCTTCAGGGTCAATCCATAAATCGTGATGATCGCCATGTGGTGTATTTATATTTTTAAATGTTTTGCCACCATCCGTACTTTTTAAAAAATTTACATTCAGCACATACACATTGTTTTCATATTTGGGGTCAACAAAAAGTTTGGTGTAATACCATGCCCGCTGGCGGATATTATTATCGCTGCTTTGTAAGGCCCAGCTTTCGCCACCATCGTTGCTTACAAATAAACCACCATCTTTATTTTCAACCAGTGCATAAATTTTATCTGTGTTAGACGGAGCAACTGTTACCCCTACAATACCCCATAAACCTTTTGGTAAGCCTTTACCTGCAGAAATATTTTTCCATGTTTCGCCGCCATCCATACTTTTCCATAATCCACCACCATCGCCGCCACTTTCTAAGCTGTATGGTGTACGTTGTATGCGCCATGTGCCTGCATATAATACAACAGGGTTGCCAGGTTCCATAATTAAATCACTGCAACCGGTTTGATTATTTACATACAATACTTTTTTCCATGTTTTACCACCATCAATAGTTTTAAAAATGCCCCGCTCTTCATTGGGGCCAAACAAATGGCCAATGGCTGCTACCCAAACCACATCAGGATTTTTTGGATGAATAATAATGCGGATGATATGTCTGGTATCTTTTAAAGCTAAATTTTTCCAGCTCCGGCCACCATCATCGCTGCGCCAGATGCCAAAGCCTTCGCTAACATTACCACGTAAAGTATTTTCGCCTTCGCCAACATATAAAACGGTATTATCGCTTGGCGCAATAGCAACACAACCAATACTGCCGCCAAAATATTTATCGCTGATGTTTTTCCAGTTACTGCCGCCATCAATAGTTTTCCATACGCCACCACCGGTGGCTCCAAAATAAAAAGTGTTTTTGTTTTTTGTATCGCCAACAGCAGCACCGCTTCTGCCACCACGGTATGGACCAATGGAGCGGTACTTTACTTTACTTAATAAAATACTGTCATCATTTACTATAACAGCAGTTTGCTTTTTTTGGCAGAAGGAGGTTATTGCAATTGATATTATTACAATAAGCAGCAGTAGTTTTTTCATACATTTTTAAATTAATTTTTTGAAGATACAATAAAATTATGTTGGATATTTGTTTGGGGCTTCCATTTATCTGCTGACTTAAACCGTTCATCTAAAAAGTACCAAATAACGCATGGCATCATTTACTATACAGGGCAATATTGTTGATATATTCAATAAAGAAATCTATTTCGGCACAGTAACTGTTGAAAATGGAAAGATCGTTTCCATTCAACCCACTACCCCCGAAAAAATCGGGGCAGGCAACCATCAACCACAAACCACAAACTACATTCTCCCTGGTTTTATCGATAGCCATGTACATATAGAAAGCAGTATGCTGGTACCTGCTGAGTTTGCAAAGCTGGCTGTAGCGCATGGTACGGTTGCCACCATAAGCGATCCGCATGAAATTGCCAACGTATGCGGCATGGCCGGGGTGGAGTTTATGATTGCAAACGGCAAAACTGTTCCTTTTAAATTTCATTTTGGCGCACCAAGTTGCGTACCGGCCACAATATTTGAAACTGCCGGTGCTGTATTAAATGTTGATGATGTAGATACCTTACTTAAAAACGAAGACATTTTTTATTTAAGTGAGATGATGAATTTTCCGGGTGTATTGAATAACGACCCTGGTGTATTGGCAAAAATTGCTGCTGCAAAAAAATATAATAAACCGGTTGACGGCCATGCACCGGGATTGATGGGAGCTGCTGCAAAAAAATATATTGACGCAGGCATTAGCTCCGACCATGAATGTTTTACCGCAGCCGAAGCATTGGATAAATTACAATACGGCATGAAGATTTTGATACGTGAAGGAAGTGCTGCTAAAAACTTTGAAGCACTTATAGATTTGATGCATGAACACTATGCCATGATGATGTTTTGCAGTGATGATAAACACCCCGACAGTTTAGCTGACGGGCATATTAACCAGTTATGTGCAAGAGCTGTTGCCAAAGGCATTGATGTTTTTAAAGTACTGCAGGCTGCCTGCATCAATCCTGTTTTGCATTACAATATGAAAGTAGGCTTATTGAGAGAAGGCGATGCTGCTGATTTTATTGTGGCAAAAGACCTTGTCAATTTTGAAGTGGAGGAAACCTATATTAATGGAGCATTAGTTGCAGAAAAAGGAAAGTCAAAAATTAAAACTGAAAAATCAAAAACTGTAAACCAGTTTAATTGCAGCAGTAAAACAATTACAGATTTCAGATTTCCCGTTGCAGATTTTGGAGCAATTGTTTACGCTATTGAAGCTTTGGACGGGCAACTGATTACCAATAAAATTGTTTGTAGCCCGATTATAAAAGAGAGCTTTTATGAAAGTGATATTGCAAACGATATTTTAAAGATAGTAGTGGTAAACCGCTACAACAATGCCCCAATTGCAAAAGCTTTTATTAAAAATTTTGGTATAAAGCAGGGCGCTATTGCATCGAGTGTTGCACACGACAGCCATAATATAGTTGCTATTGGCGTGGATGATGAAAGCATTTGTACTGCTGTGAATCTTGTTATTAAAGAAAGGGGCGGAATTAGTGCTGTTAAAGTCTCTCCGCCAACTGGCGGAGGAGATTTAGAGGGGGCCGTTTTGGGTTTACCCGTTGCCGGTTTAATGAGTAATGATGATGGCTATAAAGTTGCCGCTGCTTATACTGCTATTGATAAAATGGTAAAGGAAGAACTGGGCAGCACATTATCTGCACCATTTATGACATTGTCTTTTATGGCATTACTGGTAATACCGCATTTAAAGCTGAGTGATATGGGTTTGTTTGATGGGGATGAGTTTGAGTTTATTTAAATAAAAGCTGGTATGGAAAATTCCATACCAGCTTTTATTTCGTAACATTCACCCCCTTTTAACGGTTAATCTCCGAATAAGATAAATTAATGTTGCGAAAAAGACTATTTTCCAAAAATTTGCTATTAAAAGAAATAACCAGAATCTAAAGTCTCCAATAAATAAAAGCATAGGTTTGTTTAACTTATTTTAATTACTCTGAGGACGTGCCATAATATTTACGGTTGCTTGTCCATTGTATATATTACCATACAAAGTATATACTTCAGTGAAATTAATTCCCAAATATGTAATTGTATGTGTATAATTCTGCCTATAAGTTGTCACACCATTATGAGTTGATTGAATTAAGTATCCAGAGCTCGCCATAGTACCTGTTAACCCTGCAAAACTAAAACTTTGCCCGGTGATAGTCAAGCCTGAATTGCGTATTGCCTGCATATGGATTGAGTTCAATAATGTCCATTCGCTTGGAGCTACCCACTGAGCTTCAGTTGTATCTCCAGGAGGTACGGCATTAGTCGGTGTAATCTCCCTTTTTACAGAAGAGTTAATATTTTTAAATTTTTCACTCCGTGCCATTTGATTGGCTTCGTTAATCAAATAATTATCAATCATTTTGTCAAATTCTTCATCTGATACTTTAGCAATTGGTGAACTATATGCTATTTTTTCCTTTTTAAAAAAGGCGATTTTTTCAGCTTCTAACTTATAGTTTATGTATTCGTCGAGTAGTTTTATATCAACCTTTTTTTCTGGACTAACTAACGACTGAATAACTAATGAGTTGGGAACTAAGTTATCATTTTCTACTACAAATTTAGGATTTTCTTTCTTGCAAGATGTAAGACTAAAAGCGATAAGAGTAAATACCACAACGCCTAAAGAACATTTTTTCATAATCATAGTGTACATTTTAAGTTTTAAATATTTTTAAAAAAGCAAATTTATAAGATAATTTTCAAATTTAGGCATATATGCCTAAATTTTATTTTTAATATACCCGGAGTTTGCATCCGTGAATAAAATCAGGGATAAAAAGCTTTTAATTTCTTTCGGGAATCACCTGAGGAATTTACGTAAGCAAAGTAATTTATCCCTTGAAGCTTTAGCTAATGAAGCCGATGTAGAGATCAGCCAGATTTACAGAATAGAAAAAGGGTTGATTAATCCAACCCTTTCAACTTTAAAAATATTAGCGAATGCGTTAAATATTTCTTTACCTGAATTAATGGATTTCAAATAATCTACTCACTCTTAGCCCCAAGCACTTTTAATGCCACACTATCTGTTCCCTTCGGTGCAAAGTATTTGGTTTTAAAATCTGCATTTTTACCTGGACGAATAGTTTCAAAAATGGTTTCCACATCTTTTTCCAGTAAAGCGCCGGTCTTGCTGTAAAAACTCAATTCTACCTGTACATCTTTGTAAGCATTTATGGTGGCCTTATTTGTCAGGGTGCCTTTTACAACAGTTTGGCCAACCAGGTTTTTTTTATCTTGCCCGTAAACGGATAAAAAACGAACCGGATTTTTCTTCTCTGTCTCGGCGAGGTTTTCCTTGGTCTCTTCATATTTATCTTTTTTGGCTTTACCTTTCTTATCGCTGCTGTTACAGGCGGCAGTAAACAAAAGAGCTGCAAATACAAATACCGGTAATTGTTTCATTGGTTTTATTTTGTTCACAATAAAAATACATTTTTCCGAAATGCTTTGTTAAAAAATATTACTACCTTACTTTTGAGTTGATAGATGACTGAGCAAAAACAACTAGTACCATGGTAATAAATTTAAGCGAACAACATTCTTTGGTAAGCAACTGGGTAAGTGAATTACGCAATGTAGACGTACAAAACGACCGCATGAGGTTTAGAAGAAACCTTGAACGTATTGCCGAAGTGATAGGTTATGAAATAAGCAAAAAAATGGATTGGGAGGAAAAAGAAATTACTACTCCTTTGGGCATTGCTACTGCTAAAGAACTTAAAGAGCAACCCGTGCTGGCAACAATTTTACGTGCAGGCCTTGCCATGCATAATGGCTTATTAAATTATTTCGACAAGGCTGATAATGCATTCATCAGTGCTTACCGCAAACACCAACCAGACGGATCATTTGAAATCAGCCTTGAATATATGAGTTGTCCAGATATTGAAGACCGTGTGCTGATCATCAGCGATCCGATGATTGCAACCGGTTCATCGCTGGTAAAATCTATCCAGTTTTTAAAAGACGAAGGGAATATTAAAGAATTGCATATTGTTTGTGCCATTGCCTGCACTGTTGGTATAGA
>JAYVJU010000032.1:0-7987 GCA_043769035.1 Ferruginibacter sp. | reverse complement strand
TTGCTTATGTATGCCATTATTATCGCTGCTGTTTTCACTTAAAGCATGATCTTGTGCATAAAGCTCCTGTGGATCTAATCCTTCCCACCATTTTCCCTTTCCATCCTTTTTTGTAAGCTTACCATCGTAAGGCACACCGGCATAAGTTCCGCTCTTATCCCAACGTTGTGCTGTTTCATACCAGCTCCAGGCATGGGCAGCATGTACACTTACTCCAAAATGCAATCCATTATTTCTTGCTGCTTTTTCCCATCCCCCAATTAAATCTTTTTTTGGCCCGATGTTAAGTGAATTCCATTTATGGTTCCTGCTGTTGTACAAATCAAAATTATCGTGATGATTGGCCAGTGCCATAAAATATTTTGCACCGGCATTTTTATACAGCGACACTAACTCTTCCGGGTTCCAGTTTTCTGCTTTCCATTCGTTGATCACATCTTTGAAACCAAATTGAGAAGGATGGCCGTATTTTTCTACATGGTATTTATATTTAGGATGGCCTTCCATATACATTTCTCTTGCATACCAATCACCAAACTCCGGTTGGCACTGTGGCCCCCAATGTGCCCAGATACCAAACTTGGCATTGCGAAACCAGTCAGGGGTTTGGTAGTGCGCTAAGGATTCCCATGTGGGCTTGAATTTTCCTTTTAAAATACTTTCTTCTTCATTCAATAAAAAAGAAGCTGCATTTAATTTGTTGTGCAGCATAACCGCAGGAATTGCAGCGGCTAATTGTTTAATAAGTGTGCGTCTTTTCATTAGCAAGTGATTAAATGGCATTACAAAATGCTATTATTTTATCTTTTTTAAAAACCGTAATTCTTTACTCAACTGCTTTATCCACTCTTTAGTAATTAATTCGTGGCCGGAATAGGTTGGGTGAATACCATCCCACATCCAGTATGCCGCAGCGGCACGGCTTACCGCATCATTAAATACATTTTGCAATGGCACAAAAATAGTTTTAAATTCTTTTGACAGACGAAGCACCACCTGTTGCCGCTTTTGTAAATCGTCATTAAATAATGCCCAGTTCTCTTTTACTTTACCCACAGGTAAAATAAATGGTTCGCAAAGCACCAATATACAATCGGGCAATTGATTTCGGGTTTGTGTTAATAAAGACCGGTAAACCTCTTCATACTTTTCCGGCGTAACTACATTTTGATTTTTTACTACTGAAGCAGTATCGTTAATACCAACCAAAATACTAAGTACATCAGGTTTTAAATCGAGTGTATCGGTTTGCCAGCGTTTTTCTAAATCGGTTATTTTGTTACCGCTGACACCTCTGTTAAAAAACTGATTTTGCTTTTCTGCAAATACTTCTCCCAGCCTGCTGGCAATACTAAATGCATAGCCATGCCCCATGATATGATTAGGATCGTTGCTGCGGCCACGGTTACCATCGGTAATGGAATCTCCCTGAAATAAAAAATTAAGATGATCTGTTTTTTTGGCTGTTTCAAAATGGTTTGCGGCAAATACTGCTGTATTTGTAAAACCTGTTGCAGCAATGCCAGCAATAGCAGTTTGCTTTATAAAATTTCTACGGGAATTATTTTCGGTTGGCATACTTAAATTTTTGTAAAACAATATTACTTAATTTTTCTGCCTGAAATCAAAATACAATGATCCACTAATGGGTGTATAATTCATAAACATGTTTTGCTGACTTTGCGGCCCCAGTAATGCTGCTGCCTGAAACTTGGTGCCGATAGGTGAAATAGCATTCATAAAACCAATATTACCTTCCGGAAAAGGCGGGCTGGTGTTTTCATTTTTTTGCCCTTTAGGTTTTTCCGGTTGCAGCATTTCTAAAAAAATATTTGGTTGCGTTGTGTACACCGTAAAATCAGCTTCTTTATTTTGTAGTGTTACCCAATACATTTCGGCATGCCATCCTTTAAATTCGGGATAGTTCCAGCTTTCGCCGGTAACAGTATTATTGTATGCTTTCTGCCATACACCAAACTGCTGTCCTTTCAACCTGTTTTTCCAAACACGGTAAGGACCACGGCCCATCCATTGCATGCCATTAATCTTTTCTTCCGGGAAATTAAAAGTGATGCCCATAAAATCTACATTACCTCTTTGCGAATAACTGTATTCTAATTTTGGCAACTTACCCGATTGAAATATCCATTTCACATTATATTTCGTTTCGCCATACATAGGTTGAACAATATAAGTATCACCATTTTTGTAATGCTTCATTACAGACAGTGTTAACTTAACCCCGGCCAATGCAGGGCCGCTACTAAATGAAATGTCGTTTTTACCATTAAAAACCTTTTGAAGAAACCCGGTGGCAGTATCAAAACTATAAGTGATGCCATCGCAACTAATTTCTAAACTGTTTATTTTTTCTGTTGCAGTAATGGATGAAGTTGTAACAATATTGATGGCTTGTTTTGTAATATCTTCTGGCTGTGTTAATGCCCAGCTCCAGGTAAAAATTTCTTTGTTGCTTTTATCATAAGCCGTAACATACAATACATCGGCATTAGTGTTTGCCGGATATTTAATATTCAAATATCCTTTTTCACCAGGCGCAAGCGATGGTGATGAAGCTATTCCTTTTTGTACAATTTTTTCTTTACCGGTCATTGCTCCTGCTTTGGGCAATGCAACTATCTTCCATTCAAACTTACATTGATTGAGATTGGTGTAGAGATACCGGTTTTCTATTTCTATCTTACCATTAAATTGTTGAGGGATTGTTTTTGTATTGATGTAAACCGGCGACCATATTTCTTTAATGGTGTAATAACTGGCTTCTTTTTCCCGGTGTGGGCCAACAATACCGTCGGGTGCTGCATTGCCCACCACATCAATAATATTTCCTTTATCAGTTCGTACCACACCTTCATCATGCAGGCTCCATAAAAATCCGCCGGCAAATCCACGATGCTTCATCATTTCATTCCAAAAATCATCCAGCCCTGCACCATGGCCGCCATCAAACAAGCCATGCATAAATTCAGTTGGATAATATACTTCTGTGCCATACAACACAGCATTGGTTACATAATTAAAATCCTGGTAGTGCTTTGTTTCGGTGCCGTTAAATCTTTCCCAGGGATGCATCACAAAACGTTTTTGTGGATCGTACAAATCATAATCACCATCTAATGCACGGTTCCAGCCACCTTCATTGCCATTGTCCCAAATAATTATAGAAGGATGGTTTACATCACGGATAACTAATTCCTTCACCAGCTTTCTGCCCACAACAGTATCATACGCTTTTTGCCAGCCGGTTAATTCATCTAACACAAATAAACCAAGGCTGTCGCACAAATCTAAAAATTCAATATCGGGTGGATAATGACTCATCCGCACTGTATTCATATTCATATCTTTTATCGCTTCAATATCCATTAAATGAACAGCACGGCTTAATGTCCTTCCACTCTCCGGCCAATGGCTGTGCCGGTTTACGCCTTTCATAATAATCTTTACATCATTTACATAAAATCCATCAAGCGGTCGAAACTCTACTGTTCTAAATCCAAACCGTTGTTTAATGGTATGAATTATTTTTGCACCTTCTTTAATTGAAATGACAGCGTTATATAAATTAGGTTCTTCGGCATTCCATTTTTTTATACCGGTAAAATTATTTTTAAGATAAGTACTATCAACTGCACCTGCTTTAAATGGCTGCCCAACATTTTTACCATTTAATTCCTGCACCTGTATTTCTATGGTTTGATTTTTATTGGTGTTTTTGGTAAACACCTGCATACCAAATGTTCCATTTGCTTTTGCATCTACTGCCACTCTTTCAATAAAAGTATTTGGAACAACTTCTAACGAAACAGGACGGAAGATGCCGCCGAATATCCAGAAGTCGGATTGACGTTCGGCACGGTTAACAGAATTATTAGCTGATTTTTTATTAACGGTTACTTCCAACAAATGGTTTGTACCGGGTTTTAAAATATTGGTGATATCATATTTAAATTGATAAAATGCACCCTGGTGTATTGGTCCAGCTACTATTCCATCAATCTTCACTTCGGTATCCGTCATAGAGCCATCAAATACAATAAATATTTTTTTGGTGTTCCATATTGGTTCAGTTTTAAATGCATATTTGTACATGCCCGTTTCGTCAGGATTAATTTTATCTTCTCCATAATTAAACGTGCCAAAGCCCTGCTGCTCCCAGCATGAAGGAACAGCAATGGTGCTCCAACTACCACTTTTCATTCCTTTGGTAACCATAAAATCCCACTGCACCGTATTATCTTTATCGGTACCGGATAAATATTTAATGATGGTTTGCTGTGCCTGAACAAAGGCACTCAGCGCCGTAAAACAACAACCCAGAAAATATATTTTTTTTCTCATCCTGATTGATTTTTAACCGATATAATTTTTAATTCCTTACCTGTATCTGTAATTTCAATTAATACTTATCTCAAATTTCTTTCCTGAACTGGTGGAAAATCCGGTGATGTAATATTGTTGCCCATTCAACATTTCTGTAGTTTGCGTAAATTTTGTGTTGTTAACAGAAATCTTTTCTTTTGTACGGAGTGTACAATATTTACCTGCTTTAGAAATTATCGCAGCTTTGTTCATCTTCCCATCCTTCCACCACATTTCCACTTCAAAATTTCCTCTTGCAACAAGGCCTTTTACGTGGCCCTCTTTCCATGCATCCGGCAATGCCGGCAATAAATGTATTGCAGTAAGATGACTTTGCAATAACATTTCTGCCACACCTGCAGTACCTGCAAAATTACCATCTATCTGGAAAGGTGGATGTGCATCAAACAAATTAGGATAGACTCCGCCACCGCCGCCATATTGTGTACTGTTTTCTTTAGTTAACCGAAGCAGATTTCTAAATAATGTGTACGCATGATTACCATCCAATAATCTTGCCCACATATTTACCTTCCACGCCAGGCTCCAGCCCGTACCATCATCTCCTCTCATTTCTAAAGTTTTTTTTGCTGCGTTAGCCAATTCTGGTGTAGTAAAAGGCGATATTTCTTTTGCAGGATGCAAAGCATATAAATGTGAAGTATGCCGGTGATGTGGATCTACATCTTCAAAATCTTTATACCATTCCTGCAAATTTCCTTTACTGCCAATTTGAAATGGATACAATTTATTCAAGCGGCTTTTTAATGTATCGCTGAAAGGTTTATCAATATTTAATTCTTTACCTGCCGCAATAATATTGTTGAACAGGTCTCTTATAATGCCCATATCCATAGTACTTGCTACAGACATGTCCGCTTTTTTAGTTCCATCATAAAAATCATTTTCAGGCGAAGTAGATGGCGCTGTAACCCAGTACCCGCTGCTATCCAGCACCAACCAGTCCAATGTAAACTCGGCGGCGCCTTTCATTAATGGATAAGCAGTTTGTTGTAAAAATTTTTTATCGCCGGTAAATAAATAATGTTCCCATACATGCCGGCTTAACCAATTAGCACCCATTGCCCAGTTGGCCCATTTGGGATCACCCTGGCCAATATCTCCTACCGGGTTACTTAATGCCCATATATCGGAATTATGATTTACCACCCAGCCATGTTTAATATTGTAAAACTCTTTTGCAGTTTGTTTACCTGTAACAGCAAGTGATTTCAACAAACCAAACAATGGCTGATGTAATTCTGAAAGATTGGTACTTTCAACCGGCCAGTAATTCATTTGCACATTAATATTGGTGGTGTAATTACTGCTCCATGGCGGCTGTATTGCTTTATTCCAGATGCCCTGTAGGTTAGCCGGAGCATTGGCGGTACGGGAAGAAGATATTAAAAGATAACGGCCATACTGAAAATACAAAGCTTCAAGACCTGCATCTGCACTACCGTTTCTGTAAACAGCCAAACGTTCATCGGTGGGTAATGCAGTTTTATTTTCGTTGTTTAATGTTAATGATACCCGGTTAAAATATTTATGAAAATCATTGAGGTGATCCTGTAACAACAGCGGGTATTTTTTCAATAATGCTTTAGAAAGATAATTTTTTGCTAACCTGTGTTCATCTACACCTTCCTTATCAGGACATTTATCATAACCATTAAAACTTGTGGCGGCAGTTACATACAAAATAATTTCTGATGCGTTGCTGATGTGAATACCGTTGGTATCAGTAATAATTTTCCCATCTCTGCTTATGGCTTTTGTTAATAATTCAAAACGCATACCACGGCAACCTGCGGTGTCATCATATTTTATCCATTCTCTTTTAGGTTTATAATAACTGGGCTCTACATGTGATGGTGCTTTACCTTTTAAAACCAATACATCATTATCAGTTGCCATTGTATAACGCAATTGACTTTTTGCAGCAACATTTATGTTGAGTGCATTGGCTTTGTCTGCAGTAATTTTTATAATCATCACTTTATCTGGTGCCGATACAAATACTTCCCGTTTATAATTTACGCCATCAATAGTAAATTTTGTTGTTGCAATGGCATCCTGGATATTAAGGTCACGGTAATAAGCAGCACTCACACTATCCTTAAAAGAATGTTTAATTACCATATCTCCCAAGGGCATAAAACTTTCGGAATACAGCCCCTGCATTTTACGTGCAAGTGAATTGGCTGTAACATAATCGCCTTTAAACAGTGCATCACGTAAAGGCTGTAAATTTTTTGGCGATGATGGATTTACATTTTTTTGCAAAGGCCCGCCACTCCATAAGGTAGCTTCGTTTAACTGGATAAGTTCCTGTGCAATGCCACCAAAAATCATCCCGCCAAAAGTACCGTTACCAACCGGTAATGCTTCCGTCCAAACGGCTGCAGGTTTATTATACCAAAGCGACAGATCTTTTTTTGATTGAGCAGCAACTTGTACGCAAAAAACAAACAACAACAAAACAACTATCCAATTTTTAAATACAAGCCCTGCTGTTAATGAACGGGAATGGAAAATTATTTTCTTCATACTTTATTGGAGAATATTATTCTTTATAAAAATACTATTTAATGCTGCTTAAAGTTACCGGCCCCAACAAACCTGAAGGTTTGGGCGACCATTTAATAGTAGTAAATAAACCATCTGCTCCCCTGTTCTCTGCTAATCTTGCCGACATATTGATGTTATAGAATTTTTTCCATTGCACACCTTTTTTATCCAGGTCAATTATGCGGTTGGCCATACCATTGGTTACAATTACCTGTAACTGGTTAACCGGCTTTAGTTGTGCAGCAGAAATTGTTACTGCATAAGAAGGCCCGATCAGCGTTGCAATTTTCTTTCCATTTAAAATTATGGTGGCTGATTCTTTTACATCACCTAAATCAAGCAGCCATGATTTTGCTGCAACAGCAGGTTTTTTAAAACTGATACTGTACTCCGCAGTACCGGAAAATTCTTTTACACCATCTGTATTCAATGCTGTCCAGGATTGTAATTGATTTACAGTACTTGCTTTTGGCAATGTAGGGCCACCTGATAAAAATTTCAAATTCCAGTTACCTTCAATTGCTATCGCCTCTCCGGTTGTTTCTGTATAAGGAAATTTTGTACCGGTAAATTTAGTTGCGCCGGTTTGTACAATACAGGATTCGCCGGGAGCCAGTTTCAGAAATATATCCAACGTATTATTATCGCCTTGTCTTGTTTTGGCTACACCGCTTCTCTGTTGCATCGGGTCAAACAATACTGCATGTTGTAAGGGTGTGTTTAATAATACCCAGTCGTTAAATATTTCTTTACCATCGTTGGTAATAAAATAATATTCACCGCCATTTATTTTTCTGCGGATGAATTGTAATTTTTTATCAGTTAAATATTCTTCGCTTCTTACATCAGCATTTGCCAAAAGGTATCTTATTTCTTTTCCTTCCCAGAATAAACCTTTTCCGCTTGCTGCATTATTGATGCCTTCGGCACTGGTTGTTTTAAATTGCAGTTGTGCCAGCAAAGCATCAAATTGCTTTTGTTTGTTTTCAATATCACTTAAGCCCGGAACCATTTTTGGAACCCCATCCTG
>JAYVJU010000031.1:0-2549 GCA_043769035.1 Ferruginibacter sp. | reverse complement strand
TTGGGATTTTCTTCTCTGCAAGGATGGCACCAGGATGCCCAAAAATCCAGCAACACATATTTACCTTTAAAATCAGATAACTTGATAGCTTTACCATTTTGATCGGGCTGTGTAAAATCAGGTGCTAACGAGCCGACATCAACCAGCTTCCATCCTTTTAATTTCTCCTGATAAGCTTTACCCATGGGGGAGTTTTTTATAGCTGGAGATAAGGAATTAAAAAGCGGCTCAACTACTGCTACATCCGGTACTCCTCTTGATAAAGTAATATTTATTTCAGCAAGGCTAAGAAAAGAATTAGGATGTGTTTTTATAAAATTGATTGTGGCTTTTTTATTAGCCTGCTCAATCTCCGCTAATATTTTTTCATACTTTATTTTATAGGCTTCGTCGCTGTTATTTTCCGGCCTTCCGTTTTCAACAAACCATTGTGTCAATTTATTATTAATACCATTTTTAATTACTGACAAGGCTGCATCTTCCGTATTTAATTTTGAACCAGTGATAATGATCTTATGGAGTGAATCAGGGCTACTGATTGTAAGATGACCCGGCTCTATCCATAACTGTTGGGCTGTGCCCATTTTACCAGGGCCCTGGTACAACATGGTTATATATCCTTTGGTGGGGTGATTAAGTTGCCCCTGAAATTTAAATACCCCCTTATTTATTTTACTGCTGATGGTTACCGGCTTACTACCATTGGTATAATTTAGCGATATCGATGCAGGGCTATCCCAATTACCAATTTTCCCTTCTATTGTAAAATTTTTTGTCTGCGCTATCAGGTACAGCGGTAGCAAGGCCAATGAAAGGCTAATAATTTTTTTCACGAATAAAATTTAAACAGATTGAAAAATGAAAGCATTGACTGCTTACCTCACTTTGATAAGCAGTCAATGAAATAGATTAGGAGAAATTTTATAAAAGCATGTATTCTTTTAATAAGTATTTTGCTTAATCAACCCATTGCTGTTTGTAACATCTGATAATGGCAATGGTGAGGCAAACCTTCTGGAACCTTTTGGCAGCGTATAAGTTTTTAGTGGTTGCCCGGTAGTAACTGCATTTGCTGTATAAGGATAAAATTGTTTTGTTAGCGACACATCATCATTTGCATAAGCATTGCTGTTAAATCTTCTTATATCAAACCAACGCTGGCTAAAAGGCAATTCCCGCCTTCTCTCCTTCAAAACTACCGCTATAGCAGCATCCTGCGAAGCGGCGGTTAATGGTGGTGTACCGGTAACTGTTCGTTTACTGTATAATTGATTGACTGTTGTAATTGCACCAGCTACATCACCGGCCCTTGCCTGGCATTCTGCTTTAGTCAAAAGCATTTCGGCAACAGTTGGCCCTTCGGGCATAGCATTATTATCAAAGAAAACATAGCCTGCATTTTTAAATGGAGGAAAGAGGAACCCTTTGCTGTATGAATAATTTTGAACAAAATGATATTTATACCGAAGGTCATTGGCTGCATCATAAAGGTTCATCAAATCCTGGCTGGGTATGTACCAGTTATTGTTATTATTGAGGATACGGCAATACAAAAATTCTTTCCAGCCCAATACATACGATGGGTCACTATTTATGTATTTATCGTGCGTATAAGGGAAGTTGATGGTTTCATCCTGCCCGTTTACATTTACCGTTGAAGGATTGCCATAACGCATATCTGTATTGTAATCAACCAGCACACTGTATTCTCCCAAAGCTGCATTTGCATACTGCAATGCTTTTGCATAGTCGTTTTTATTAAGATAAAAGCGGGCTGCAAAGCCATTTACTGCTGCTTTGTTTGCACGCCAGTTTCTTGCCACTCCATTTTGAAGTAAAGGTACAGTGGTGGTTAGTGCTTGGGTTAAGTCTGATTCTATCTGTGCATACGTATCTGCTAATGTACCCCTGCCTGTTATGCTGTAATCAGGTATTAATTTTATTGGAACACCTGGCTCATTTTTATTAGCTTCTGTATAAGGCAGGCAATATGTATTGGCCAGTTGCCAATAACTGTAAGCCCTTACAAAATGTGCATCGGCACTGATCATTGCTTTGTCTTCAGCAGAACCAGTTACAGTGGCCACATTGGCCAGCACAAGATTTGCAGTAAAAATTTTTGTGTACTCACCGCTCCAGAAATTGGCTCCTGTAAAATCAGACTGGTCTGTTTGCGGTAAATTATCAATATCCCACAATGAAAATTGTACTATTGTATTTGAAAATCCAAAAGGTTGTGCGTCATAAAGATTTGCAGAAAAACCATTATCATCCGTGCCATACATAACCACATTATCTGCCTCTTTAAAAAAGTCAGCATAATTATTAAGCATGGCATTCAAGTCGGCTGTGGTGCTGATTACCACCGATGAACCCTTACTTGGTTTTTCATCCAAAAATTTCTTGCAGGATGTTAGAAAGATGCATACACATGCTAAACCAATAAAAATGTGTACTGTTATTTTATATCTTGATGTCATAATAATATTTTTTTAAAATTCAACTTTTAATCCAAATGTGTACAATGCACGGGGCTTAATATTTCCGAT
>JAYVJU010000030.1:0-3428 GCA_043769035.1 Ferruginibacter sp. | reverse complement strand
CGGGGTAAACTGTGCCAATGAAGCTCAATCAGCGAAGCGATGCCGGGTTAAAAAAATCACGCAAAGGCGCTAAGGGATGAAGTTCGCAAAGGACTTGACATTTACAATTAAAACTTTGCTTCTTTGCGACTTTGCGTGCAAAAAAATTACTGTACCCTGAAATTAAAAGGAACAGTTACAATCGATTCATGGTCTGATTTATTGAATTGTATATTGGGCAGATAGCTCCTTATTGCAGTGGCATATCTTGAGTCGCTTTCGGTAGAGTATTTGCCGAACGACACAAAAACGCCCCTGCCATCCGGCGATACTTTAATAACAGCATTAATGGTAGCCTTGGGTAAATCACCCATAAAAATATAATTGTTTTCGATGGTTCTATCTCCTTTTGATACCCTTAATGCACCCCCTGCTGTTTTTCCACCCGGTGTATTGCCATAACTATCCGGCTTGCCATTAGGACTGCCGGCATCACCTTTACCACCAGGCTTATTACCCTGGTAAGTATAGCCATTATCTTCTGTTGCACCATTTCCTTTACCGTCTTTAGGGCCACCATAACCCGGGAGTTTTGGTTTTTGTGGTTTTGGAGCAGGCGCCACAACAGGATTAGGATTGGTGTTTTTAACTGTTGCTTCGCTGGGTTGCTTAGGCAGGGTAGTTGTTTTAGGAATTACTTTTGAAGGCTTTACTGCCGGTGCTGCATCTTCATCCTTACTGTCATCTTCCTGTGGATTTTCAGTGGGTGTATTATTGGCTGCTGCAGGCGCAGGCTGTTGTTGCTCTGCAGGTTCATCTCCCGGAGACTTATCACCTTTTATTAAAGGTTGTACTTCACCAAAGCCTTCACCTAAATTGCCTAAGTTAATTTCAATCAAATCCTGCGCAACAGGTGGCGGTGCCGGCAGTATTGTCCATGTCCAGAAAATAGCAAGTAATAATAATACTGTTACTATTGCAGCAGTATAGGTAAATGCTTTCCGGTTTTTTTCAGCTTCAAATGATGCAGACATAGTGTTGTTATAATACATAGTAAAGATAAGTTGTTATTTGTAACGATGCAAAACCATACCAAATTCAATATGGGTTGTTAAAACTTTAACAAAATATCAGCTATTCCGGTAAGTGGAGGCGATAACATTTACTAAATAAACATGCATGGCTTGTCAGCCATGCATGTTTCAAAACCTAAAAAAGAATTAGTATGTTATTTAAATAACAGTTGTACTTAGTTAGACCACCTCCTCATCATTGAAGCCGTGGTTCTTTGTCTTTTTTGTACATTCCACAAATCCACCACACCAAATGAACGGTTGTTACCGTCGGTTTTTGCATCAACAGCAAGGGTCTCTTTTGTTTCTTTTAATAATTCTTTCAGGTCTTTTTTGTTGATTGGGGCACCTATGCCCATGACATCACTTTTCATATCTATTGTTTTAATTTACAAAATTATTTTCCGTCTAAATATCAGGCGTTATAAGTCTGGAAACGGATTTTCAGTAGCAAACAATGGTTGTATTTAACCAGTTAACAGCGCAGTATTACTGAATTGCGACGCAAAGGTAAGCATGTTTATTTTTCTGGAGAAGCATTAAGCAAAACTATTGAGTTTTAAATTTTACTGCTTTGTTATGGCTAAGCACTTTGTTCTGGTTATATTTGTTTGCAGTTCAATAGTTTAGCCTTGATATATTGTTTATGCCTAAACAAAGTATGCAATGATTTATTAAAGAGATTTTAACAATTGCAAAACAAAAATGTAAATGAAAACAATAGGAATAATTGGAGGACTTACCTGGTATTCTACTGTTGAGTACTATAAATTATTAAATGAACTGGTTAACGAAAGACTTGGTGGCGCACATGCCGCAAAAATTATTTTGCACTCCGTTGATTTTGCAGAAATAAAAGTGTTGACAGAACAACAAGACTGGAAAAGCATTGCTGCAATTATTTGCAAAGCTGCCCAAGGTGTTGAACTGGCCGGGGCAGATTGCTTATTAATTGGAGCCAATACTATGCATAATATTGCAGATGAAGTAGCGGCGGCAATCAATACCCCTGTAATACATATTGCAGAAGCTGTTGCTGGTGTTATTAAAAACAAAGGTTTAAAAAAAGTAGCCCTGATGGGTACAAAATATACCATGCAAATGGATTTTTATAAAAAGAAACTGGCTGATAAAAATATTGAAACAATAATACCAGGCTCCAACGATATTGAGTTTATCAACAACTCAATTTATAATGAATTCAGCAAGGGGATATTTTTGCCCGAAACCAAACAGCAATATTTACGCATAATAAACGACTTGATACAACAAGGCGCCGAAGGATTTATTTTAGGCTGTACCGAAATACCCATTTTAATAAAACAGGAAGATTGTACAGTACCTGTTTTTGATACCGGGCTTATACATGCAACAGCAGCGGTGGATTTTGCGTTAGGTTGAGAGCTTTATGGTGTACCTCAGTTACATATTTTTTCAGATTAATTCCAGGCTAACATCATCAAAATATTTGCAAAAAAAATCCCGCCAATAACGACGGGACTTTCAAATTGTATTAGTAGAAAATTTCTCAGTGATAATTATGCCACGGCTTTATTTACCAGAGCAGCAGCTTCGCTTAGTAAAATAGCGCTCTGTACTTTCAATCCGCTTTCGTCAATTAATTTTTTGGCTACATCGGCATTAGTACCCTGTAAACGTACAATAATGGGGATGTTGATATTGCCAATACTTTGGTACGCATCAATAACACCCTGCGCCACACGATCGCAGCGAACAATACCACCAAAAATATTAATTAAGATCGCTTTTACCTTTGGATCTTTTAAAATAATACGGAAACCTGCTTCCACTGTTTGTGCATTAGCTGTACCGCCTACATCCAAAAAGTTGGCTGGTTCACCACCGCTTAATTGAATCATATCCATTGTTGCCATGGCAAGGCCTGCGCCGTTAACCATACAACCTACGTTACCATCAAGTTTTACAAAGTTCAAATTAAATTTTCCGGCTTCCACTTCAGTAGGATCTTCTTCGCTGATATCCCTTAATGCCGCAACATCTGCATGGCGCATTAAAGCATTATCATCAATACTCATTTTACAATCTACTGCAATGATCTTGTCAGTACTGGTTTTAAACAAAGGGTTTATTTCCAGCATAGCACAATCAAGGCCAACATATGCAGTATATAAATTGGTTACAAATTTCACACAGCTTTTAAAAGCTTCGCCACTAAGGCCAAGGTTAAAAGCAATTTTACGTGCCTGGAAAGCCTGTAATAATCCACCCGGGTGTATCCACTCTTTAAATATTTTCTCAGGAGTATCATGTGCCACGTCTTCAATGTTCATACCGCCTTCGGTACTGTACATAATTACGTTCTGACCCTTTGTTCTGTCTAATAAAATAGATAAG
>JAYVJU010000029.1:0-9074 GCA_043769035.1 Ferruginibacter sp. | reverse complement strand
ACTTCTCTTATCTCTACTATCTGGTTGGGATCAAGTCCGCTGGTAGGTTCATCTAAAATCAATACATCGGGGTTGTGAATTAAAGCCGCAGCTAAACCAACTCTTTGTTTGTATCCTTTACTTAGCTGACCGATTTTTTTATTGGCCTCTACCTGTAAACCTACAGTAGCAATTACTTCTTCAATTTTTACTTTTATATTTTCAACTTTATGTATGCCGGCAATAAATGCTAAATATTCCCTTACATACATGTCGAAATACAAAGGATTAGCCTCAGGCAGATAACCGATTTTTGTTTTGGTTTCATTACTGCTTTCATCAACGGTTATGCCGCATACAGCTGCAGTGCCACCATCTGCTTTAAGATAACCGGTAATCATTTTCATGGTGGTGGACTTACCTGCACCATTAGGGCCAAGAAAACCAACAATTTCACCTTTGTTAATGGAAAAAGAAATATTATTAACCGCTTTTTGGGTGCCGTAAATTTTAGAAAGATTATTTACTGAAATGGACATTTATAGTAGAATCAAATTAAAAAAATAGTTGAATATTTTAAACTGTTTGATATTCTTTTGTAAGTGCAGCAGAAGGAAGCCTAAGCAGTTTACTAAATTTCCTGATCATTGTTAACGAAAGGGGTTGTTTATAATTAAGTACTTTGCTAATTGTGCCCTTATCACCATATTCTTTAGCAAGATCCGTTGATTTGTAACCAAAATCTTCCATCCTGATTTTAATTAATTCAATAGGATCCAATTCAGGAATATTCCAGAGTTTTTCTTCGTATTGATTAATAAGAAAAGCCAGTAAAAGTTTTTCCTTGTGTTCGGGAAAAGCTTTTGTAGCATCTTTTATTTCTTCAAATCTTTCTGTTGCTTTTTGATAATCTTGATTATTCTCTATCAAAAACCATTGTTCTTTTATCATATTTAAATAATCTCAGGATTAATATTATCATATTGGTTATGAGTTCCTATAAATCTTATTTGTACGATTTTGTCATCATAATCTATCTGGGCAATCAATCTGTAAGTATTATGCTTAATCTCAAATCTTGCCCGGTTATTTTTAATCAATTTTGCATTTGGAAAATCAGTTAAAACATCTTGCTTTTTTTTCCACACTGCATTTTCTGTTACGGCCTTCCAACTTGCTAAACTTTTTCTGGCATCTGCATGTTTGTTGCTAAAATCAAGCAGTTTTTTCAGGTAAACTATTTGCATATTTTTGTTGTATGTACATTTTCAAAATAGTATTGCATAAGCAACCTTATGCCGGGTTTAGTAAAAAATATATTTATACAAAAATACAAAAAGTTGGCTATTTACCAACTTTTTGTATTTAATCTTTTTTTTGATTGTCGTTAGAATTTGGCCTTTGCTGATTTTGCTCACCACCCCCAGGGTTCTGCGAACGGTTTTGCGGTGGCCTCTGCTGCGGCCGGTTTTGTTGCCCGCCTTGTTGTGGCCTTCCGCCTTGTTGGTTGGGCCTTTGTTGATTGGGGCGTTGCTGGTTTTGTCCGCCACCCATATGGTTCTGCGAACGGTTCTGCTGATTGCCGCCTTGCTGTGGGCCACGGTTTTGTTGGTTACCTCCACTTTGCTGCGGCCCTCTTTGATCATTGCGCCTGTTGCCTTGTTGCTGCCCGCCACGTTCATTCTCTCTTCTTTTGCGGCTGGTTTTTTCCAGGCTCTTTAAGCTTATCTGTCCTACCACATCTGCATAAACCGGTTCAATATCTTTTGGTTTATTAGTTACCACTTCCACAGGTTCCAAATCGGCAGGCCTGATACCCTGGCGGTTCAGTTCTTTTATTTTTTTAACCCTTTCAATACTTAGCGGATAATGTTTATTACTATCCGGCATGGTGTACCACATCAGGTTTTTAAAAATATCCTTCTTTACTAAAAAGGCACGGCTTCTTTCCATCTCCAGCATATCTGCATCTTCAGGAAAAAATTGCAATGCATCCATGTAGGTATCCAGCTCATAATTCAAACAACATTTTAAACGGCCGCACTGGCCACTTAATTTGGTTTGATTAATACTTAAATTTTGATAACGGGCTGCATTAGTATTTACACTTTTAAAATCGGTAAGCCAGCTGCTGCAGCAAAGTTCTCTACCGCAACTACCAATGCCACCTACTTTTCCGGCTTCCTGCCTTGCTCCAATCTGGCGCATCTCTACTTTTACTTTAAACTCGCCGGCGTATAATTTTATCAGCTCACGAAAATCTACACGGTCATCAGCAATATAAAAGAAAGTGGCTTTGCGGCCATCGGCCTGTATTTCCACTTCAGCCATCTTCATCTCAAGATTTAACTGGCGGGCCATGGCACGGCTGCGGATTAAAACCTGTGCTTCCCTTGCCTTGCTTTCCTTCATTTTTGCAATATCGGTATCACCGGCACGGCGCAATACTTTTTTAATATCCGGGCTTTTCTCGTCCACATTTCTTTTCTTCATTTGCAAACGAACCAGTTCGCCGGTCATGTTTACCATGCCAACGTCAAAACCACTGATGCCTTCTACAGCAATCATATCGCCTTTTTCGTAAAAATGCAGGGTGTTATTTTTAAAGAAATCTTTACGGCTGCCATTATTGAAACTTACTTCAATAATGCGGCAACTGCTTTCAGGATCGCTGAAAGGTAAATTGGCCAGCCAGTCGTGTACATTCATACGGTTACAACCGCCGGTGCTGCAACTGCCATGGCTTTGGCAGCCACCCGGTGCTCCATCTTTTGTGCCGCATCCTCCACTTCCACATCCCATATAGACAACAATTAAGTGTTAGTTAAAAAATAAGGAGGAAGTTTTGAACCGGGCGGGAGAATTACTAATGGGCTTCATTGGCGTCGCACTCTTCAACTATATTTCTATGTTCGGCAGGTAAAGTTTCGTATTGGTTTGCCGTACAGTGAGCCCCGCCGTGGCGGGGACGATGTTGATTAAAGATTATATGCTGATAACAAAATAATCGTTCTTAGTAATTGCCTGTTCTCCGTTTCAATTTCCTCAGTTCACCAAAATTACTGATTTGTTGCTAATAATATGATATAACCTGATGGAAAGGGCATGAAAGAGCATTTTGGCGTTGGCATTACGTTCAATATAGTAGCTGGCTTTGTCTAATTCGTTAATAATTGCCTCCTGCTGGCCAATAGAACAGATCTTGTTCAACCTTAATGCAAAGTCGTGGTCATTATTCATTGTTCGTTGTTCGTTGTTCGTTTCTATTACCCTTAATCTTATCGCCAGTTCCAGCAAATGAATAAAGTATTTAAGGAATTGCTTTTGCTTTTCCCGGCCTATTTTGGCAGTATCGTCAATCCATTTTACCTGTGCCACGGGCCCGGTTTTTAAAACCGCATTCAGCCATTCCCTCAACATTGCCTGCCAATCATCTTCGGCATGTTGCAATAATTGCAGGGCTTCCCGGTAATTGCCTTCGGCAATAGCGGCAATCTGGCTGGCCTTTTCAACACTAATACCTTCATTTAATTCCAATGCCGCTTCCACTTCCATATTGCTGAGCAAGGGAATTTTTACCAATTGTGTTCTGGATAAAATGGTGGGTAAGATCAAATCTTCGTTCTCAGCTACAAAAACAAAGAGGGTATTAGGCGGCGGTTCTTCTATCAGCTTTAATAATTTGTTGCCCTCTTTACCTAAAAATTCGGGCATCCACATAATAAGGATCTTGTATTCGCTTTCAAAACTTTTCAGGCTCATGGTACGGTTAATATCATTGCATTCTGTTGCGGTGATATTACCCTGTTTATTTTCGGCACCAATAAATTGCAGCCAGTCGTACACATTACCATATGGGTTTTGAACAATGAACTCCCGCCATTCTTTTATAAAATCGGCACTAATGGGTTTTTCGCCGGGCTTTTTTGTAATTACGGGGTAGCTGAAATGTATATCGGGATGAATGAGTGCAGTTGCTTTTTTGCAGGCAGGGCATTCGCCGCAGGAGTCAGAAAAAGTTGTTAGTTGTTGGTTGTTAGTTGACAGTTGGGATTCAGGGATGGGCTCAGGCTCTCCAAATAATGAAGGCTCTGCTGTCATCTGCCCTCTATCAACTTTCAACTGTTTTCCATTTACTTTTTCGCAGACAATGTACTGTGCAAAAGCCTGCGCCAATTGTAAGGCACCGCTGCCCTCTTTACCTAAAAACAATAAGGCATGGCTCAGCCTATTGTGCTGAATCATTTGTACCAGTTGTTCTTTGGTTTCTTTTTGGCCAGTGATGGAATGGAATTGCATGGGTGCAAAGATATGAGAAGGATTTACTCTACTACCACACTTACATTTATTTTGGCTTTACTAAGGTATTCCATTAACCTGCCAAAACTTACTGATTGGTAGTTTTCAGCTTCGTAACGTTGCAGTTGCTGTTCTTTAATACCTAAAATTTCGGAGTATTGTTTTTGAGTAAAGCCTTGAGAAATTTTATGTTCAATTAAAATGCCGGGCAAACGGGATACTGTAATTTTCTTGCGGAGAGTTATGCCTTTAGTCTTAAGGGTTTCATATTGCTTAACCTGATTGGCAATCTCATCTTTCATAACAGCTAATGAAGAAAGGGCGCCGGCTTCCCTTGTGCCAGCTTTTGCTTTTTTTTCTTTTAAAAGCTGCTCTATTTCTGCAAGCCGCTTTTTTGAAACTTTATATTGTTTCTCGTTTTTTATCATAAAATTTCGGTCAACACTATTTTTACAATCCCTTTAGCATTGCCTTCTTCATCAAACTGAAAAAATTGTACCATATTGTCTTCAAAAGCATTTATGGCATAAAATTCACAGCCAAATTTCTTTTTTTGAAGCTTTGTACCATATTTGGTTGACTTAAACTCAGGGTGCTGTTTTAAAAAATTGTTCCAGTCCATATGAGTGTTATCGTAACAAACATCAATGTCTCCGGGCTCGGGCTTGAAAGTAACAAAACTACCACCCACATAAATCTCAGTACAGCCAAATTTATACAAAAGCTTTAGAGCTTTTTTTAAGCCCGCCAATAATATTGTGCGGTGTTGGTTGTTGGCAAAACATTTTTCTAATTCATTCCATGTTGCAAGATGTGTTCCTACAGGGAGTAGCCCCGATTTTTTAAAGTTAGGTAACATGCAAAAAGTTTTTAGTTTTTAATAAACACACTACTCCAGTAGTGTAGCGTACTTTTTGCTTGCCATAACTCAATGATAAATGTTCCGATTAAACGGCAATACAAATATAATAAAAAAATGAACACAACAAAATAATTGTGTTCGTTTTTTTATTTTTACAATTTACTCGTAATATCCTCACTCATTGGCTCAACCTTACTTGGAAAATAAGAGATCAGGTTACCATTTTCATCCAGTAAAAATTTACCAAAGTTCCATTTTATCTCAGCATCCAATACGCCATTTTCTGCTTTGCTGCAAAGCCATTTGTAAATGGGTGCAGTATCATCGCCTTTAACAGAAATTTTTGCCGCCATAGGAAAGGTAACACCGTAATTTTTTTTGCAGAATTCGCCAATTTCAGTGTTGGTGCCTGGTTCCTGTCCGCCAAAATTGTTGGCCGGAAAACCTACGATCACCAATTTATCTTTATACTGTTCGTACAGTTTTTCCAATCCTTCGTATTGTTTAGTGTAACCACATTTTGATGCGGTATTAACCACCAGTATTTTTTTGCCCTTGTATTTTGAAAAATCGATTGTACTGCCATCAAGCGCTTCTACTTTAAAATCGTAAATAGAGCCTGTAGCAATAACTACAGCATTTGCAGCAGCTGTGTTATTTATTACCTGGGTCTTGTTTGTTGGTGCAACGCAGGATAATAAGGCAGTGGTAACGGCTAATAATTTTATCATGATTTTTATTTTTTATAGTTGAAATAATAACAAATAAAGAACAGCAAAGTTCACTCCAATTATTCTAATAACAGAACCGTTCATAAAACCGGCAATTATTTTTCGTAACAGCCCAAATCGGGTAAGCCGTTATTCCTGTTCTTATCATCGAGGTCTTTGGTAAATGTTGTTGCTGCGCCTTTGTTAATACCGGGGGCAGCATTGTTTTTTGTTATCCTGAAATCGTACTTGCGTTTTATCACATCAATTTCGTCAAATAAAGGATCCTGGCTTTTTAAATTACCGGTTAAAGTACTATTTGCCGGATCGTTGGCACCACGGTAAATATTCTTATCGAATAAAACAGTAAATGCGTTGCTTCCCTGTTTGTTTACCACCACTTCGTTATCTACAAAGCCACTGCTATCGGCCCAAAAAATACAATTGCGGAATACCGCATTTAAACTGGCGGTAACTATTGTGCCGCCCTGTGCTGCAAAATTATTTACACTTAACACTGGGTTTTTATGGGTGATATATAAATTTGAATAGCTGGCTACTGTGCAATGCGTAAAATTATAATCGCCGCCATAAATGATGGCAATATTGCTGCCGCAATTACTGATTAAACTATTGTCTGCCTGTAAACTGGTATTGGCGCAAAGTATACCGGCATCGTAAGCATTATCAATTATACATTGGTGCAAAATAATTTTTGGGTTTGCATTTACCGATGGACTTTGTGCCACAACAGCCTGGTAAGCATTTTTAATAATTGTAAAAGTGAGTACATTGTTTTTACTGGTACCCCTGAAATAAATTCCAGGCCAGCTTGCCGGCAGATCTTTATAATCATTATCTAACCTGTCGCCTGCAAAAACCACTTCATTGTTTTTTGTGCCGTTTGTAATTAATGTGCCGTCAACAATAATTGGTGCATCGGCATGGGCATAAATCTTACAACCCTGCGGTATGGTTAATGTTGCGGTGGTATCTATACGGATACCACCAAGAATTACATAGGGCAAAGTATTTGTCCAGCTAACATTACCGGTAATAATTGTATTACTTAAAAAGTTGGCGTTTTGTCCATACGACTGTAATTGTACAAAACGGTTGTTACTGTTATAGCTGATTAAAATACTATCCCTTACTATAAAAGGAAGATTAGCTGCATTTGGGTTTATGGTAACTGATACAAACACATATATACTATCATTGGCAGCAATTTCCAGGTCGTTCACTTCTGTGGCTGCACTGCCATTTACATTCATTTTGTAAGCTGAACCTGCACCACCCATCAGTTTCACTTTGCTTAAGCGTAACTTCTGATCATTCTCATTAATTATTTTAAAAGATTTGGTAATGGAGCCTGTAATGGTAAAAACAGTATCGTATTTTAAAGCATCGGCAGTCAGCCTTAGCCTTGCATCAGCACTGGTAATAAAGCTATCTTTTTTGCAGGAGGATAGGGTAAAGCAAAACGCAAAAAGCAGAAAGCAAAAAGCAGGAAATTTATTCATAAATCAAAAATAAACTAAAACTATTTACCGGCATGTGCCAATGTAGCAATATATAACTGCACGCCTTCGGTTTGAGTAAGTAAACTGCCGCATGCTTCTAAAGTGGCGCCGGTGGTTATAACATCATCTACCAGTAAAATATTTTTTCCTTTAAGAGCAGCTGAATTTTTAATGATAAAACTTCCTTCTACATTTTCCCATCGTTCATTACGGTGCTTACGGGTTTGTGTTTCGGTAAAGCGCTGCCGGGTAACATTACCGGTAATTACAGGAACATTCATAACTGCAGATAATCCATCGCAAATTATTTTGGCCTGGTTATAGCCCCGTTTATGTTCCTTATCTGCAAAAAGGGGTAGGGGAATTAAAAAATCTATATGATTAAAGCGGTTGCTGCTTAGTAATGTTTTGCCCATCAGCTCACCCAGATAAACACCAATGGCGGTATTGCTTTTATATTTTAACTGGTGGATGAGGTGTTGTACTAATGATTCTTTCTCGAAATAAAACTGGCTGTGTGCGGAAGTTACCGGTATGCGGCCCCAAAATATTTTTTCAATAGGATTGTTTGGATATGCTGCAAAATTGGTGTTCGGTAAATCGTTGATGCATTTTAAACAAAGCAGGTCATCTTCCATTAATAAATCGCTGCTGCAGCCGGTGCACACGTGTGGGTAGAAGAGATGGAGGGTGGAGGAGAATATGTTTTTTAAAGTTGTCAATAGTTTAACTAAAAATATAATGAGAAAAGTAAATTATTAAGATAACTTTATAGCAATGGCTACTTTCTTTTCTAAAAATACGGAGATTTTGCTTTGCTAAGGAAAGATATTTACCAACAACTTCCTTTTAAATTACAGTATGAAATTATTAAAAATTAAGACTTTCTTTATTTTTTTTCTTTTTCAAAATTCATATGGTTTTGCTCAACAAAAAATTGAACTGCACCTGGTAGATAATGCAGGTAAGCCAATACCTTATGCGTCTGTTTTTTGGACTAAAGATTGGGGATTAGTGTGTGATGCTTTTGGGTATTTACAAATACCGGATAAAACCAAAATTGATTCTTTAATTATTACTGCAATCGGATATGAAAGAACAGTGGTTAAAAAAGATGTCTTTATTGATACTACAAATCTTACTATCAAGTTACAAAAAAACTTTGTTGAACTCCTGGAAATTATAATCGCAAAATATAATACAGAGCAGGAATATGGTAGCACGGATACAAAACAAAGAATCGCTTATATCAAAAACGATCTTTGTATTAATCTTCAAAGTGCCTTACTAATAAAATCGTATAATTATCCTGCACAGTGCAAAAGCGTAAGTGTTTTTATTGCAAAACAATCATCCACAGATATTCCGTACCGGTTAAGACTTTATGATATTGGTGTTGACAGCTTACCAGGCAAAGATCTGTTGTTGGAAAATATAATCGTTAGTTCTTACAAACCAAATTCCTGGAATACATACAGTTTTGATACACTTTCTATACAATTACCTAAAAATGGATTTTTTGTTGCCGTAGAATGGCTATGTACAGACATAAAATCTGAAAATGGTTTGTGTATTGCACAAACGAATACTATTGAAGAAGATTTAACTTATTATAAGTATACGGCAACAGCATGGTGGCGGCCTAAATTTAAATACGCCAAAGGCAAAAGTCAAAATATTATGCTTAAGGTAAAAGTAGCT